>NZ_JBVVQO010000019.1:79586-123564 GCF_055811215.1 Mesorhizobium sp. WSM4819 | reverse complement strand
CGCAGCGGGTGACCCGGGTCATGACCGGGTCACCCGCCAACCCGATCTTGCATGATTCGAGAGACACAAGGGGTGTTGGACGGAATGAGGCGTTGGTGTTCTCTGGAGCACCCCTCATCCGACCGAGCTTCGCTCGGCCACCTTCTCCCACAACAAGGGGAGAAGAAAGAGCTGCCCAGCCATCACCCACGCCCGAAATGCCGGCTCACCACATCGACATGCGTCTCGTGCCCATGCGCTTCGAAGCGCTCGGTATCGCCAAAATCGTTAGCCGCTTCGTTCGGCCACCAGGTGCCGCCGACCACGATGCCGTCCGATACCAGCCTCTGCTCGGCGATCAGCGAGGCGCCGACCGCGTCGACAAAGGTAAAACGGCCCGGACGCAGCCGCAGCACTGCGATGTCGCCGACGGCGCCGACCTTAAGCGTGCCAAGCTCGGGCCTTGCGATCGCCTCGGCCGGCCGTTGTGTCGCCGCGCGCAGCACCTCGACCAGCGGCATGCCGAGCGCCAGCAATTTCGACATGCACACCAGAATGTCGAAAGCCGGACCGTCGACGCAGTAGAGATGCACGTCGCTGCTGATCACGTCAGGCGCCAGCCCTTCGCTGAGCATCGCCCTGGCAACCGAGAAATCGAAAGAGCCCATGCCGTGGCCGATGTCGAAGATGACGCCGCGCTCGCGCGCCAGCCGCATGTCGGGCCGCACCGCGCCCGAGGCGAAGACCGGCGCGTTGGGAAACGGCCGGAAGCAGTGGGTGAGGACGTCGCCCTTGCGCAGCCGCGGCAGCACTTCCGAACGGCCTGGCGGCGGCTCGTCGATATGCGCCATCAGCGGCAGGCCAGCCTGGTCGGCAGCCTCGAGCGCCAGATCGACCGGCGCGATGCCGCTGCTGCCGCCGGCATGGCGACCCGAGCGTACTTTTACGCCGACGACCACGTCTGCGTGCTCGCGCGCCGCCGCCACCGTCTCGCGCGGTTCGCAGAGCCGCAGATCGCTGCACTCGCCGACCGAAACGGTCTGCGAGAAGCCGAAAATGCCGGCAAAGGAAATGTTGACATAGGCCAGGATGCGGACCTTCGAGCGCTCGATGACGTGGCGGCGAAAGCCGAGGAGGTTGCCGGCGCCAGCGCTTCCGGCGTCGATGAAGGTTGTGGTGCCGCTTTTTGCGGCGAGGCGGTCTGCGTCGACACCGAGCGATGTGCCGCCCCAATAGACGTGGCTATGCAGGTCTATGAGGCCCGGTGCGACGATGGACCCCGTCGCATCGATGACGCGCCCGGCGCGCTCGAAGGGAATGTCGGGATCGATCGCGGCGATGCGGCCGTTGGCGATGGCCAGATCGCGTTGCGCATCGAGGCCGGATGCCGGATCGATGAGGCGGCCGCCCTTCAGCAGGAGATCAAATTGCATCGGCGTCCGGCTCCTGTCTGTTCTCGTTCACCCGGCCTGTCCGCGCAATTCTCATACAGGCCATGTCGGAAAGCAACATTTTTTCGGACTTCATGTTGCTTTATTACAGGAGCATCGCAAGCGTAAGCGTAGCGCCAAAAATTGCCGATCTCCCCCCAAGTGGGGGAGATGCCAAGTTTTGGCAAAGGGGCAGGACAGAGGGGGGCGCTGTCCCGCCGACTTTCCGCAAGATTCTGCCCGGCAGCAGCATTTTGGAAGGAGGGAAGCGGTGCCATGCTCCGCCAAGCCACTCACCGGTCGATCCGCGTCGACAGGATGATCGACGACGATGTCCGCTCGACCCCGTCCATCGCGCCGATCTCATCGAGAAGCGTGTCGAGGTCCTTGATCGACGGCGCGTCGACGACGACGATCATGTCGAAATTGCCACTCACCGAATGCAGCGTCCGCACCGGCGGCAGCGCCTGCAGGCTGCGCACCACCTTGTCGGCAAGCTTGGGCGTGACGGTGAGCAGGACATGCGCCCGCACCAGTCCCTGTTCGTAGTCGGGTGAAAGTCGGACGCCATAGCCGGTGATGATGCCGCGCTGTTCCAGCCGCTCGATCCGGCTCTGCACCGTCGTCCGCGACACGCCGAGCCGCCGCGCCAGTTCGGCCGTCGACGCGCGCGCATTCGCGCGCAGCAGGGAGAGCAGGGCCTGTTCGGCGTTGCTAAGCACTTTCGACGAACCTCATCGGCATACTGTCCAATTTGGCACTTCGTTTTGAACAGTTCAACACTTCCTTTCGACAGGCAAGCTGCGATTCTGTCCGCTCTGTGAAGGGCAAGGCGAGGGAACTGTCATGAAGGACATCATAATTGTCGGCGCCGGCAAGATCGGCTCGACCATCGCCGAGATGCTGGCTTCCACCGGCGACTATCACATAACCCTCGTCGACCGCTTGGCCGCACAGCTCGGCGCGGCCGAACTGCCTGAAACGGTCGAGACGCTGGAACTCGACATCGAAGCCGTCGGCACGCTCGAAGCGGCCCTGGCCGGCAAGTTCGCGGTGCTCAGCGCCGCGCCCTTCCACCTGACCACGCGCATCGCCGAAGCGGCGGCCAGCGCCGATGTGCATTATCTCGACCTGACCGAGGACGTCGTCGCGACCCGGCGCGTCAGGCAATTGGCGCGTACCGCCAACAGCGCCTTCATCCCGCAATGCGGGCTGGCGCCGGGCTTCATCTCGATTGTCGCCAATGATCTCGCCAGCCGCTTCGACACGCTGGAGAGCGTGCGCATGCGGGTCGGCGCACTGCCGCAATACCCGTCGAATGCGCTGAACTACAATCTGACCTGGAGCACGGACGGCGTCATCAACGAATATTGCGAACCTTGCGAGGCGATCGTTGAAGGCGAACTGATCGAGGTACCGCCGCTGGAGGAGCGCGAGGAATTCTCGCTCGACGGCGTTACCTACGAGGCGTTCAACACCTCGGGCGGGCTCGGCACGCTGGCCGAAACCCTGAAGGGCAAGGTGCGCACGCTGAACTATCGTACCATCCGCTACCCCGGCCACGCCGCGATCATGAAGGCGCTCCTCAACGATCTCGGCCTGCGCCACCGCCGCGACGTGCTGAAAGACATTTTTGAGAGCGCCCTGCCGGCGACGCTGCAGGACGTGGTCATCGTCTTCGTCACCGTCAGCGGCCGCAAGAGCGGCCGCCTGCTGCAGGAAACCTACGCCAACAAGATCTACGCCAGGCGCGTCGGCGACAAGGTGCGCAGCGCCATCCAGATCACCACCGCCTCCGCCATCTGCGCGGTGCTCGACATGCTGGCCGACGGCAGCTTGCCGGCGCAGGGTTTTATCAAGCAGGAAGACATCGCGCTCGACGCGTTCCTCGCCAACCGCTTCGGCCGCGCCTACGCGCAGCACGAGATGGTTAGCCGGCTTGCGGGTTAGGTGCTCGCTGACCAGAGATCGGTGGGACAGCGCCCCTTCTGCCCTACCGGGCATCTCCCCCACTTGGGGGGAGATTGGCAGGCATCTCCGCTTTCGCCAATCTCCAACGCTTAAAGTAGGGCGGGACGGCGAGGCTGCCGATCTCCCCCCAAGTGGGGGAGATGTCCGGCAGGACAGAGGGGGGCGCGAAGGAACTCGACCGAACGAGGTTCGAATCCGCCGTGAGGCCAGCCAGCTCTCAGACGTGCAACACCCGCCCCATCGCCTTCAGCGCCGCCTCCTGAAAACCCTCGCCTTGTGTCGGATGGGCATGGATGGTGCCGGCGATATCCTCCAGCCGCGCGCCCATTTCCAGCGCCAGGCCAAACGCCGTCGACAGTTCCGACACGCCCTGGCCGACCGCCTGGATGCCGAGCACCAAATGGTTGTCGGCGCGGGCGACAACCCGGACGAAGCCATCCTCACTCAGCTTGGTCATCGCGCGGCCGTTGGCGGCGAACGGAAACAGCCCGACCTTGATCTCGCCGCCAAGCCTCTTGGCCTCGTCCGGCGACAGGCCGGCGGTGACCAGCTCCGGATCGGTGAAGCAGATGGCGGGAATTGAGCGCTTGTCCCAGCTGCGCTTGTGGCCGGCGACGATCTCGGCGACCATTTCGCCTTGCGCCATCGCCCGGTGCGCCAGCATCGGCTCGCCGGTGACGTCGCCAATGGCAAAGATGCCGCGCATCGAGGTGCGGCACTGATCGTCGATGCGGATGAATTTACCCGCCATATCGAGGTCGATCTGCTCCAGCCCCCAGTCTTCGACCACCGGCCTGCGCCCGACGGTGACCAGGATCCTGTCGGTAGCGATCTTGCTATTCTTGCCGGTCGCCGTTTCGACCAGCAGAGCATCGCCCTTGCTCGACAGGCCCTTGGCCTTGGCGCCGACAAGCACCTCGATCCCGAGCTCGGTGAGCCGCTTCACCACCGGCCGGGTCAGCTCGGCATCATATTGCGCCAGCACGCGCGGCAAGGCCTCGACCACGCTCACCTTGGCGCCCAGTTTGGCGAAGGCGATGCCGAGCTCGAGCCCGATATAGCCGCCGCCGACGACGGCAAGCCTTTCCGGCACTTCGCTCAGCGCCAGCGCGTCGGTCGACGAGATTACCGCACCGCCAAACGGCAGGAACGGCAGCTCGACCGGGGCCGAACCGGTCGCGATCACCACCATCTCGGCGCGGACCACCTGCATGCCGGTCTCGGTCTGGACCTCGACGGTCTTGCCGTCGCGGAATTTCGCCCAGCCATGCACGGTCTTGACCCCGGCCTTCTTGAGCAGGCCGGCAACGCCGCTGTTAAGCCGGCTAACGATACCGTCCTTCCAGGTGATGGTCGCTTCGAGATCGATCGACGGTGTGGCGATTGAAATGCCGAGCGGGCTCTTGCCGCTCGCCATGTGCGAGATTTTCTCGAACTCCTCGGCCGCATGGATCAGCGCCTTGGACGGAATGCAGCCGACATTGAGGCAGGTGCCGCCCGGCTTGCCGAACTCGACGATAACCGTGTCGATGCCGAGCTGGCCGGCACGGATGGCGCAGACATAGCCGCCCGGACCGGCGCCGATGACGAGCAGCTTGCAGGATATTTCTTTCATGTCGACACGCTCTTTTTGGCGAAGAAGGGCCCCCTCATCCGGCCGCTGCGCGGCCACCTTCTCCCCGGCGGGGAGAAGAGGCTTGCACCAGCCTTGGAGAACTCCTCTCCCCTCGGGGAGAGGGTGGCCGTAGCGAAGCGGAGGCCGGGTGAGGGGGCCTTTGCGACCGTTCTCATCATCTCAATCCACGAAAATCAGCGCCGGGGTCTCCAGCAGCGTCTTGATCCGCTGGATAAACACCGCTGCGTCCCAGCCGTCGATGACGCGGTGATCGAAGCTGGAGGACAGGTTCATCATCTTGCGCGGCATGAACTGGGTGCCGTCCCACACCGGCCGCACCATCATCTTGTTGACGCCGAGGATCGCCACTTCCGGATGATTGATCACCGGCGTCGTCGCCACGCCGCCCATGGCGCCGAGCGAGGTGATGGTGATCGTCGATCCCGACAGCTCGTCGCGCGTCGCCGTGCCTGATCTGGCCGCCTCGGCCAGCCTGAAAACCTCTGCGGCGCAGTCCCAGATGTCGCGTGCCTCGGCGTGCTTGACCACCGGCACCACCAGCCCCGAAGGCGTCTGCGCGGCAATGCCGATATGGACGCCGCCATGCTGGTGGACGATGCCGGCCTCGTCGTCGAACAGCGCGTTGATTTTGGGCTGGTCGGCGATCGCCTTGACCATCGCCCGCATCAGGAACGGCAGCAGCGTCAGCTTCGGCCGCGCCACGCCGCCGCGCTTCTCCTTATTGAGCGCCGCGCGCAAATCCTCCAATGCCGTGACGTCGATCTCCTCGACATAGGTGATGTGCGGGATGCGCGACTTGGCCAGCGCCATCTTCTCGGCGATCTTGCGCCTGAGCCCGATGATCTTGATGTCCTCGACCGCCTCGTTGCGGGCGAGGCCGGAGACCTTCGCAAGCTGCGGTCCGCGCGCCAGGAAGGCGTCGATGTCCTCGTGGAGAATGCGGCCGGCCGGGCCGCTTCCCCTGACCTGCCGGAGATCGACGCCGGCCTCCTTTGCCCTGAGGCGGACGGCCGGCGACGCCAGCGGCCTTTCACCTTCGGGACGCGGCGCGGCGACGGGCGCAGTACCCCCACCCCTAACCCCTCCCCACAAGGGGGAGGGGGATTCCGTCGCCGATGCAACCTCACGCTCAGTGATTTTTCCGGGCGGGGACGGGTGCGGTGCCGCTTTGGCACTGGCTTCGGCCGCCGAAGCGCGTCCCCCTCCCCCTTGTGGGGAGGGGCCAGGGGTGGGGGTACTGCGGTCGGTAATCTTGGCGGCCGCCTCGCCGCCCGGCTCCGCAGCTGCCTTCACATTGCCCTCGCCGGCCACCTTCAAGCGTACAATGGGCGAGCCGATCGCCACCGTGTCGCCGATCTCCGCACCCAGCCAGACGATCTCGCCGTCGACTGGCGAAGGAATCTCGACCGTCGCCTTGTCGGTCATGACGGCGGCAAGCACCGCGTCCTCGCGCACGAGATCGCCGACCTTGACCTGCCACTCGACCAGCTCGGCCTCGGCGACGCCTTCGCCGACATCGGGCAGCTTGATCACATACTCGCCCATCGTCAGGTCCCCCTTACCGAGGCGTTTGCGCTGCCCCTCACCCTTGCCCATTCCAGGGCGATCCGCTTGTCTCGCCCGTCCTTCGGACCCCCGTGAACAACGGGGAGAGGGAGATCGCCGGCGTGGCGGCCAGTCCCTTCTCCCCGTTCTGCACGGGGAGAGGGTGCCGGCAGGCGGATGAGGGGCGGCGCCACCATTGGCAATCTGTCCGAGGCTCTGCCTGCCATCGTCAGGCCTCCATCGTTTCGACGAGCGCGCGGCCGAGCCTGGCCGGACCGGGAAAATAGTCCCATTCCTGCGCATGCGGATAGGGCGTGTCCCAGCCGGCGACCCGCACTACCGGCGCTTCCAGATGGTAGAAGCAGTTTTCCTGCACCAGCGCCGACAGCTCGGCGCCGAAGCCTGATGTCAGCGTCGCCTCGTGCACGATCACGCAGCGGCCTGTCCTGTTGACCGAGTCGACGATCGTCTCGAGATCGAGTGGCAGCAGCGTCCTCAGATCGATGATCTCGGCGTCGATGCCGGTCTCCTCGGCCGCCGCCTGCGCGACATAGACCATCGTGCCGTAGGCCAGCACGGTGACCGCGGCGCCCGGCCGACGGATCACCGCCTTGCCGAGCGGGACCGTGTAATGCCCGTCGGCGACCTCGCCGAGCTCATGCTTCGACCACGGCGTCACCGGGCGCTCGTGATGGCCATCGAACGGGCCGTTGTAGAGCCGCTTCGGCTCCAGAAAGATCACCGGATCGGGATCCTCTATCGCCGCGATCAGAAGACCCTTGGCGTCATGCGGATTGGACGGCACGACGACCTTCAGGCCGGAGACATGGGTGAACAGCGCCTCCGGGCTCTGGCTGTGGGTCTGGCCACCAAAAATGCCGCCGCCGGTCGGCATCCGCACCACGATCGGGCAGGTGAAATCGCCGTTCGAGCGATAACGCAGCCGCGCCGCCTCCGAGACGATCTGGTCATAGGCCGGATAAACATAGTCGGCAAATTGCACCTCGACGCAGGGTTTCAGGCCGTAGGCGGCCATGCCGATGGCCGAGCCGACGATGCCGGCTTCGCTGATCGGCGTGTCGAAGCAGCGGCTCTTGCCGTATTTCGCCTGCAGGCCTTGCGTGCAGCGAAACACGCCGCCGAAAAAACCGACATCCTCGCCGAACACAATGACGCGTTCGTCGCGCCCCATCGACACGTCCATGGCGTCGCGGATCGCCTCGATCATGGTCCGTCTTGGCATGGTCAGACCCCCGCCTGCTGGCGCTGGCGTCTGAGATGCGGCGGCATCTCACCATAGACGCCTTCGAACATGTCGCGCGTCGAAGGCTTGCCGCCGGCGTGCAGCGTGCCGTGGCGCTCGGCCTCCCTTTGCGCCGCGATCACCGTTTCGAGGATTTCCGCCTCGGCCTGGGTGTGGCGCTCGTCCGACCAGACGCCGCGCTGGATGAGATGGTTCTTCAGCCTGACGATCGGGTCGCCGAGCGGCCAGGCGTCGGATTCGGCCTTCGGCCGATAGGCCGACGGATCGTCGGAGCTTGAATGCGCCCCGACCCGATAGGTGACATATTCGACCAGCGTCGGCCCAAGATTTTTCCGCGCCCGCTCCGCCGCCCATTTGGCCACCGCGTGGACGGCGAGATAATCGTTGCCGTCGACCCGAAGCGATGGAATGCCAAAGCCGAGGCCGCGGGCGGCAAATGTGCCGGAGCCGCCGCGGGCGATGCCCTGGAAGGTCGAGATCGCCCACTGGTTGTTGACGACGTTGAGCACGACCGGCGCCTTGTAGGTCGAGGCGAACACCAGCGCCGAATGAAAGTCGGACTCGGCCGTCGAACCGTCGCCGATCCAGGCGGCGGCGATCTTCGAATCATTGCTGATCGCCGAAGCCATCGCCCAGCCGACCGCCTGGATATATTGCGTCGCCAGATTGCCGGAGATCGAGAAGAAGCCGTGCTCCTTCGACGAATACATGATCGGCAGTTGCCGGCCCTTCAGCGGATCGGCCTCGTTCGAATAGATCTGGTTCATCATCGTGACCATCGGGTAGCCGTCGGCGATGAGCAGGCCGGCCTGCCGATAGGTCGGAAAGTTCATGTCGCCCGGCGCCAGCGCCTTGCGAAAGGCGCAGCTCACCGCCTCTTCGCCGAGGTGCTGCATGTAAAAGGAGGTCTTGCCCTGGCGCTGCGCCATCTGCATGCGCGCGTCGAAGCTGCGCAGCGTCATCATGTGGCGCAGGCCTTCCAGCAACTCGTCGTCGGAAAGCAGCCCGGCCCACGGCCCGACGGCCTCGCCGGCGCGGTTGAGCACGCGGATGATCGAAAACGCCAGATCGCGGATATCACGCGGATCGATATCGATCTCGGGACGCGGCACCGAGCCGGCCTTGGGAATGGTCACATCAGAAAAATCCGGCGTCCCGCCCGGTCGCACCTCGGGCTCCGGCACATGGAAGCGCAACATTCCCGCATCGGCCATGACCTTCGTCCTCCCATGTTGCCCGGCCAAGATACTTGCACACCGGCAGGCCAGTGCCAATTCGTCGGGCAAGGCTTCCGGCCAACCACCGCGCCGCCAGCAGCACCTGTCAGGATGAAGATATGTCAGCGAAATTTCTTGTCGATCTTCCGGCTCTGCGCGCAATTTGGCGCATGATTGCGCCGGGTTTCCCGCCAGATTGGACAATGCGTCGGATTGAGGCTACGCGTGGCGGCCTTTCCTTCTCCCCTTGTGGGAGAAGGTGGCCGCGAATCGGTCGGATGAGGGGTGTTCCAGCCTGGCACCGACGGCACTCCGTCCAACACCCCTCTCCCGTCTTGGCGCTGCGCGCCAATCCACCCCCCGGGGCGAATCTCGGGCCTCGCCCGCCCTTCGGGCCCCACAAGGGGAGAAGGAAAGGGGCGACCACCGTTCACCCCGCGCCCGCATCATGCTAACCCATAGCCCATGGCACAGAAGAAAGGTTACGAGGTCGATTCGTGGTTGGCGCGGCCGGACCCGCGTGTCTCGATCGTCCTGCTCTACGGGCCCGACCGCGGGCTGGTCGCCGAGCGCGCCCGCGCCTTTGCCGGCAAGACCGGCCTGCCGCTCGACGATCCGTTCTCTGTGATCAGGCTGGACGGGTCGGAAGTCGATCGCGACGAGGGCCGCCTGCTCGATGAGGCCCGCACCGTGCCGATGTTTTCGGACCGGCGCCTGCTCTGGGTGCGCAATGCGTCCGGCCAGAAGGCGCTTGCCGACGACGTCAAGGCGCTGACCGCGGAGCCGCCGCGTGACGCCATCATCCTGATCGAGGCCGGCGACCTGAAGAAGGGCGTCGGGCTGCGCGCCATTGTCGAGGCGGCGGACATTGCCATGGCGCTGCCGTGCTACGCCGACGAGGCGCGGGACATCGATACGGTCATCGACGACGAATTGCGCAAGGCCGGCATGTCGATGACGCTGGAAGCCCGCCAGGCGCTGCGCCGCAACCTCGGTGGTGACCGGCTGGCCTCGCGCGGCGAGATCGAAAAGCTGGTGCTCTATGCCCACGGCCAGAGCGAAATCGGCCTCGATGACGTCAAGGCGACGTCGGGCGACGTCTCTGGCCTGTCCTTCGATGACGCCGTCGATGCCTTGCTCGACGGTAAGGTCGGTGACTTCGACATAGCCTTCACCCGTCACTGCCAGTCCGGCGGCCAGGCTTTTCTGGTGCTGTCGTCGGCGATGCGGCAGCTGCAGGCGATCCAGGCAATGCGCGGCCTGATGGACGCCGGCGGCCGCAACGCCGCTTCGGTGGTTGCCGCGGCGCGCCCGCCGGTTTTTTTCACGCGGCGCAAGTTGGTCGAAAAAGCCCTCGAACGCTGGAGCAGCCAGGCGCTCGCCCGCGCGCTCAACCGCCTGCAGACGGCGGTCCTGCAGACCCGCCGCCGGCCGGACCTCGCGGTCGCGCTGGCCCGGCAGGCGCTGCTCGGCATCGCCGTGGAGAGCGCAAGACTGGCGCAAAGGTAGTGGCTTGTGGGGGGCTTCGTGGAAAAGAAGAAACCAAAGTTCAGTCTGTCAGAGAGAATCAAGCTCGCATTTCGTTATGGCGATCTTAATCCGAATACTGATTGCGAGGAATTCAAACGAAGGGATGAGTTTCTCGTCAGTATCTCCGGTTACTTCGTTTTAATATTCAAACTGATACTCGTGGGCTTCGCCATATTCGCAATTGCCGCCACAATAATCATTAATCTTCAGTGAGAGCGTCCAGCCCAGACCAATTTGGAAGCTAGTTGTCGATGCTTGCGCCGCCCCTCATTGCCCTGCCGGGCATTTCTCCCCGTAAACGGGGAGAAAGAGGCTGACCGCAGCCTCGGCACTTTTTCTGCAACGTTGGTGATTGGCGAAGCCGTCGATGACAGCCCCCTCTCCCCCTCACTATACCGGGAGAGGATGCCGGCAGGCAGGTGAGGGGCGGCGCAAACGTTGGAGCAGGTAGGATCTTAGGGCGCTTGCCCATACTTTGCCGGCTAATCAACCCTCGTTCTTCAGCCGCCGGCAAAGCTCGTCGAGCTGCTCCAGCGTCCGATAGGCGACGCTGATCACGCCGCCGCGCTCGTTGTGCTCGATCGTGACGAACATGCCGAGCGTGCCGGTCATCAGCTTCTCCAGCGCGAGGGTATCGACATCCTTCTGTGCCGGTGCTGCTGCAGGCTGTCGCTTCACCGTCGGCGCACCCGCCGGCATCTGCGCCAGCGCTTCGGCCTGGCGCACCGAAAGCCCGTCCTCGACGATGCGCTTGGCCAGGCCCGCCGGATCCTGCGCCGTCACCAATGTACGGGCGTGGCCGGCCGACAGCGCGCCGTCGACCAGCATGTCGCGGATCACGTCCGGCAGCTTCAACAGCCTGAGCGTGTTGGCGACATGGCTGCGGCTCTTGCCGATCACCTGGCCGAGATCGGCCTGGGTGTAGCCGTGATCGTCGATCAGCTGCTGGTAGCCCATCGCCTCCTCGACCGGATTGAGGTCGGTGCGCTGGACGTTCTCGATGATCGCCAGCTCGAGCGCGGTGCGATCGTTGACATCGCGCACGATGATCGGGATCTCGCTCAGCCCGGCGCGCTGCGCGGCGCGCCAGCGCCGCTCGCCGGCGATGATCTCGTAGCGGCCAGCCTGTGTCTGCGATGGCCGCGCCACCACCGGCTGCACCACGCCATGTTCGCGGATCGACTGGGCAAGATCGGTCAGGTCGGCGTCGCCGAAATGCCGGCGTGGATTCTTTGGGTTCGGGCTCAGGAACTCGATCGGCACCTTGCCGTCGGCATTCATGCCCGGCTTTTCCACTGCTGCCGGACGATCGATTTCGCCGATCAGCGCCGCCAGTCCCCGGCCCAGTCTTTTTCTCGAAAGGTCTTCGCTCATCGTCTGTCCAGATCGTTTCGGTATCAATTCGGCTTCTAAGCGGCGCGCAGTTTGCGCTCGCGGCGGATCACCTCGGAGGCAAGCTGCAGATAGGCCTGGCTGCCGGAGCATTTGAGGTCGTAGAGGATCGCCGGCTTGCCGTAGGACGGCGCCTCGGAGACTCGCACATTGCGCGGGATGACGGTTTCATAGACCTTGTCGCCCATATGCGCCCGCACGTCCTGCACCACCTGGTTGGCGAGGTTGTTGCGCCCGTCGAACATGGTCAGCACGATGCCCTGGATGGTCAGCTCGGGATTGATCGAGCGGCGGACCTGCTCGACCGTTTCCAGCAGTTGGCTAAGACCTTCGAGCGCGAAGAATTCGCATTGCAGCGGCACCAGCACCGAATCGGCTGCCGCCATCGAGTTCAGCGTCAGCAGATTGAGCGACGGCGGGCAATCGATCAGCACATAGCCAAAATTCGCCGAGCGCTCGGCCGAGGCACGCAAGGCGTTGCGCAGCCGCAGCACCCGGTCTGGCGCCGAGGCGATCTCCATTTCGATGCCGAGCAGGTCGAGCGTCGACGGCACGATCGACAGTCCCGGCACCGCCGTCGGGATCGCCGCCGCCTCCAGATCGAGCTCGCCGGTCAGCACGTCATAGGAGGAAACGGTCCGGTCGCGCCGGTCGATGCCGAGACCGGTGCTGGCATTGCCTTGCGGGTCGAGATCGACGATCAGCACCCGCTCGCCGATCGCCGCCAGCGCCGTCGCCAGATTGATGGCCGTCGTCGTCTTGCCGACGCCGCCCTTCTGGTTGGCTACGGTGATGATTCGGGGGCCATTCTTCATCATGGGTCTATGCCAGAAATTCATGCCGAGGTCGCCGATCTAAGTCAGTTGGCGCAAATCAGACAGTTCGAGGATGACGCCGTGAGCGTCGGTCGCGCTGGCATGTTCTACCAGATCGAACGACCATCGTTGAGCGCTTTCTGCCACCTCGCTGCGGTAATCCCGGCCTTTGTGGAACAGGCCATAGGCGCCAGCCGTCAGCCACGGCGCCGCCAGTTCGAGCAACACCGGAAGCGACGCCAGCGCTCTGGCCGTGACGATTTGCGGTGTTGAAACAAACGCATAGGCGTCGTCGATGCGCCGCGCGACGACCCTGGCCGGCAGGTTGAACTGGCCGACGACCGCTTGCAGGAACGATGCCTTTTTCCGGTTGCTTTCAACCAGGTCGATTCTGGCGCCGTCGCGCTCGGCAAGCAGGAATGCCAGCACCAGGCCGGGAAAACCGCCACCGGAGCCGAGATCGAGCCAGCGCTTCGCGTCTGGTTTGATTCGCGCCAGCTGCGCGCTGTCGAGGATGTGGCGGCGCCAGACGTCGCCCTGCGTCGACTGCGCCGCCAGGTTTATCCGGCGGTTCCATTTCTGAAAGACCGTCTCGAACTCTACCAGGCGTTCGAATGTTTCACGTGAAACCGGACCGGCAGCCGATTGCAGGCCCGCCCATGAGGCAGCGCTCACGCAACATTCCTTCGCGTGGCAGCCTCGGCGTTGCGGACATGCGCGACAATGATTGCCAGTGCCGCCGGCGTCATGCCTTCCATACGCTGTGCGTCGGCGATCGAGCGCGGCTGGCGCGACAGCATCTTTTGCTTCAGCTCGTTGGACAGCCCCGGAACGGAAGCAAAGTCGAGCGACGCCGGGATCAATCGGCTCTCCTCTTGCCTGATCTGCGTGACGTCGGCTTGCTGGCGGTCGAGATAGACCGAATATTTCGCTTCCGTTTCAAGGCGCTCTGCCGTTTTGCTGTCAATGCCCGCAAACTGCGGGGCGATCCGGGCCAGCCAGGCGACGTCGACGCCGGGATAGGCCAGCAATTCATAGGCCGAGCGGCGCACCCCGTCCCGGTTGATCTCCAGTCCACGACGCGCCGCTTCATTGGGGGTCAGGGTGAAGCCAAGCGCAAGGTCCCTCGCCTTTTCAAGGTTCTGCACGATATCGCTAAACCGTTGCATCCGCTCCTGCGAGGCAATCCCGAGCTTCATCGCCAGCGGCGTCAGCCGCTCATCGGCGTTGTCCGCCCGCAGCGACAGCCGGAACTCGGCCCGCGAAGTGAACATCCGATACGGTTCGGCGATGCCGCGGCTGGTCAGGTCGTCGACCATCACCCCGATATAGGCCTCGGTGCGGCTGAGCACGATCTGATCGCTTGCCGACGTTTTGCGCGCGGCGTTGATGCCGGCCAACAATCCTTGCGCCCCCGCCTCCTCGTAACCGGTGGTGCCATTGATCTGCCCGGCCAGAAAAAGACCGGCGATCCGCTTGGTTTCCAGCGTCGGCTTGAGCTCGCGCGGGTCGACATGGTCGTATTCGATGGCATAGCCGGGCTGCAGCATGGTGGCGCGTTCAAGGCCCGGAATGGTTTTTAAAATGTCGAGCTGCACGTCCTGCGGCAGCGAGGTCGAAATACCGTTCGGGTAGACGGTATCGTCGTCCAGCCCTTCCGGCTCGAGGAAAATCTGGTGGCCTTCGCGATCGCCGAATTTGACGATCTTGTCCTCGATCGACGGGCAGTAACGCGGCCCCACCCCTTCGATCGAGCCGGAATACATCGCCGACCGGCCCAGATTGGCGCGGATCAGCTCGTGCGTCGCTGCCGTCGTGCGCGTGATGCCGCAATGGATCTGCGGATTGTCGATGCGGTCGGTCATCAGCGAGAACGGCACCGGCTCATCATCCGCCGCCTGGCTCTCCAGCGACGCCCAATCGATCGTGCGCCCGTCCAGCCGCGGCGGCGTGCCGGTCTTCAGCCGCCCGAGCCGGAAGCCGGCGCGGCTCATCGTCGCCGACAGGCCGAGGCTGGCCTGCTCGTTCATGCGGCCGGCAACGATTTTCCTCTCGCCGATATGGATCAGCCCGCGCAGGAAAGTGCCGGTGGTCAGCACCACGGCGCCGCAGCCAAGCCGGCGGCCATCCGCCAGCAGCAACGCCGCCAGGCGCTCATCGGCGATTTCGAAATCCAGGACCTCGCCCTCGACCACGTCGAGGCCCGCCTGTTCGCGAATCGCCGCTTGCATGGCGAGCCGATAGAGTTTTCTGTCGGCTTGCGTCCGCGGCCCGCGAACGGCCGGGCCCTTGCGGCGGTTGAGCAGACGGAACTGGATGCCGGCCGCATCGGCGACGCGCCCCATCAGCCCGTCCATGGCATCGATCTCGCGAACCAGATGGCCCTTGCCGAGCCCGCCGATCGCCGGATTGCACGACATGACGCCGATCGTCTCGAAGCGCAGCGTCACCAGGGCAGTCTTCGCGCCAGCGCGCGCGGCAGCACTGGCCGCCTCGCAACCAGCATGGCCGCCGCCCACTACAACCACATCATAGTGATCGGTCATTTTTAGTGTTCCAGATTCAGGTTGACCGACACATGTCCCCGTCAGGACGTGGTGTCAAGCCGGCACCTTCTCCCCGTATAGTGACGGGGAGAAGCGGGCTAGCCGCAGCAACGACGGGTCTTTTGCAACGCTGGTGATTGGGGAAACCGTCGACGGTTGTGTCTTTCTCCCCGTCACTATACGGGGAGAAATGCCCGGCAGGGCAATGAGGGGCAGTGCTAAGTCTGAAATTCGATCCCGTCTCGGGGACCGTGGATCGTTTCACGTGAAACAATGCCTTCGAGCTAATGGCGTGGTGTTTCACGTGAATCATCCAAAGCTGGCCGGCCCGCAATGTTTCACGTGAGTCATTTGCCGATGCAGAACTGCGCAAAGATGACGTCGAACATGTCCTCGACATCGACCGCCCCCACGATGCGGCCAAGCCGATCAGCCGCCAGCCGCAATTCCTCTGCCCGCAGTTCCTGCCCGCGTCCATCCTCTGCCGCTGCCACCAGCAGGAAGCACTTCGTCTCGTTGAGCAGTTCGACGTGCCGCAGCCGCGACGGCAGGATATCGCCGGCCTGGCCGACCCGCGCTGCGGCGCGACGGCCGATCTCGCCCAGCAATTCCGCCAACCCGGTTCCATCCTTGGTCGAGATAACCGCGTCGTAGCGCGCCACAAGCGATTCATCCCGCAGCAAATCGGCCTTCGTCCCGATCCTCAAGGCCGGGACATCAGGTGGTATTGCGCCGATCGGCACCGGCTCCGCCATATCCTCCAGCACCAGCAACAGATCGGCAGTGCCGGCCTTGCTCCTCGCCCTTTCGATGCCGATCGCCTCAATTCTGCCGGGCGTATCGCGCAGGCCGGCGGTATCGGTCACTCTTATGCGCATCCCCTCCAGGTCCAGCACCACCTCGAGCAGATCGCGGGTGGTGCCCGGCTCCTCGGTGACGATCGCCGCATCGCGCCGGGTCAGTGCGTTGAACAGGCTTGATTTGCCGGCATTCGGCGCACCAAGAATGACGACCTCGAAGCCGTCACGGATGATTTCGGCCGCCCGGAAGCCTTGGACATGACGCTCGATCTCGCCGGTCATGTCGCGGACGTCGGACCAGACCGTCTCTGCAACGGAACCGGGCACATCGTCTTCGTCAGCAAAATCGATTTCCGCCTCGATCATCGCCCGCGCATGAATCAGCCGACGGCGCCAGGCGAGGTAGAGCTCGCTCTGCGCGCCTTCGGCATTCTGCACGGCAAAGCGCCGCTGAGCCTCGGTTTCGGCATTGACGAGATCGGCCAGCGCCTCGGTCTCGACCAGATCGACCTTGCCATTGAGAAAGGCGCGGCGGGTGAACTCGCCCGGCTCTGCATGTCTGACGCCGTCGAAGCCGGCGATCACCTCCAGCATCTTCGCCACCACGGCCCGCCCGCCATGGACGTGGAATTCGGCGACATCCTCGCCGGTAAAGCTGTTTGGGCCGGCAAAGAAAACGACCAGCCCGCTGTCGAGCACCGATCCGTCCGGCGCCCTGAACTGGCGATAGGCGGCAACACGGTTCTTGACCTTGGGGCCAGCAATCGTTTCTACGACGAATCGACTTTGCGGGCCGGAAATGCGGATTACGGCAACCCCAGCAGGCAGGCGGCCGCTCGACAGGGCAACAATGGAATTACCTGAAATCATTTGCCGACCCAGCACAACCGCCCTAGCTTCGCTTATTCATCGACAAAATTGCCGAGTGCCAATCCGTGACATTACCCGCGAAAAACCTGCTTGCCGAAGAGGCCAGCCCCTATCTGCAGCAGCACAGCGGCAACCCGGTGCATTGGCGGGCGTGGTCGCCGGCGTCTCTCGCCGAAGCCAAGGCGCTCGAGCGGCCGATCCTGCTCTCAGTCGGCTACGCCGCCTGCCACTGGTGCCATGTCATGGCGCACGAAAGTTTTGAGAACGGCGACGTCGCCGCCGTCATGAACCGTCTGTTCGTCAATATCAAGGTCGATCGCGAAGAGCGGCCGGACATCGACCAGATCTATATCGCCGCATTGTCTGCGATGGGCGAGCAGGGCGGATGGCCGCTGACCATGTTTTTGACGCCGGACGGAAAACCTTTCTGGGGCGGCACCTATTTTCCGCGCGAAGCCCGTTACGGCCGCCCGGGCTTCGTACAGGTGCTGGAGGCGGTCGACAAGGCGTGGCGGGAGAAGAAAGAAAGCGTTAACCAAAGCGCCGCCGGCCTGACCACGCATGTCGAGGCGCGGCTGGCCGGCAGCCATGCCAAGGCGGTGCTCGACCGCGACACGCTCGCGACGCTCGCGAACGGCATCGACGGCATGATCGACAGGGATCTGGGCGGGCTGCGCGGCGCGCCCAAATTCCCCAATGCGCCGTTCATGCAGACGCTGTGGCTGTCCTGGCTGCGCGACGGCACCACAGCCCATCGCGACGCTGTCTTACTCAGCCTTGAAAAGATGCTGGCGGGCGGCATCTATGACCATGTCGGTGGCGGTCTTAGCCGCTATTCGACCGATGCCGAATGGCTGGTGCCGCATTTCGAAAAGATGCTCTACGACAACGCGCAGCTCATCCGGCTGTGCAACTGGGCTTTTGCGGCGACCGGCAATGAATTGTTCCGGATACGAATCGAGGACACGATCGACTGGCTGTTGCGCGAGATGCGCATCGATGGCGGCGCATTCGCTGCCAGCCTCGACGCCGACAGCGAGGGCGAGGAGGGGTTGTTCTACACCTGGAGCAGGGATGAGATCGAAACTGCTCTCGGTGACGAATCAGCCTTGTTTTTCCGATACTTCACGCTTTCCGCCCCGCATGGCTGGGAGGGCAAGCCGATCATCCACCAGACTGCGGCCCAGCAAAAACAAAGCGTCGCCGATCGCGACCGGCTCATTCCGCTCACAGAAACACTGCTGGCGGCCAGGGAGCAGCGCGTCGGGCCCGGGCGTGATGGAAAAATCCTGACCGACTGGAACGGCCTGGTGATCGCGGCTCTCGCCGAGGCCGGGCGCACCCTGAAACGGATCGACTGGATCGAGGCAGCGGAACAGGCCTTTGCTGCCATTGCCAGCGCTGGCCGAGACGGCCGCCTGCCGCATTCGATGCTTGGCGCAAAGAAGCTGTTTCCGGCGCTGTCGAGCGATTACGCCGCCATGGCCAACGCCGCGATCTCGCTGTTCGAGGCTACCGGCACATCGAGCTATGCCGAGCTGGCCGGCCAATTCATCGCGCAGCTCGACCAATGGCATAGCGATGAGAACAACACCGGCCACTATCTGACCGCGTCGGACAGCAGCGACGTGCCGATCCGCATCAGGGGCGATGCCGACGAGGCCATTCCTTCAGCCACTGGCCAGATCATCGAGACCATGGTTCGATTGTCGTCGCTTTCCGGCGATCTCGAATTGCAGGAAAAGACCTGGAGGATCGCCGAACACGCGGCCGGCCGGGCGGTGCATCAGGCCTATGGCCAGGCGGGAATCGTCAACGCCTGTGCCTTGGCGCTCGAGCCGTTGAAGCTGGTGCTGGTGGATAGCCCAGAGAATCCAGGGCTTGTTCCGGTTGCGAATCGAAATCCTGACCCGCGTCGCATCGACACGATCGTGCCGGTCGGATCGGCGACAAACCTGCCGATGCTGCCAGGCGGCGTTCTGCCGCCAACGAGCAAGCCCGGCGCCTGGCTGTGCACGGGGCAGGTCTGCTTGCCGGTGATAACGGACGCCGAGGAACTCGAGCGTCGGTTGCGGCGCGGATAGGCGAAAAGGTGCGCAGAACCGGGAACGCTGGCGGGACAGCGCCCCCCTCTGTCCTGCCGGACATCTCCCCCACAAGGGGGGAGATTGGCTGTCATGACTGTTTTCGCCAACCGTCAACGTTGCAAAAGGGGACACTGTCGGCGAAGCTGCCGATCTCCCCCCATGTGGGGGAGATGTCCGGCAGGACAGAGGGGGGCGCGAAGGATCGCCGCGTCTTTGCCCTTACGTATTCATCGAATCGAAGAAATCCGCGTTGGTCTTGGTCTGCTTGAGCTTGTCGATGAGGAACTCGATGGCGTCGGTGGTGCCCATCGGCGCCAGGATGCGGCGCAGCACGAAGATTTTTTGCAGGTCCTGGCGGGCGACCAAAAGATCTTCCTTGCGGGTGCCGGACTTGAGGATGTCCATGGCCGGATAGATGCGCTTGTCCGCCACCTTGCGGTCGAGCACGATTTCCGAGTTGCCGGTGCCCTTGAACTCTTCGAAGATGACCTCGTCCATGCGGCTGCCGGTGTCGATCAGCGCGGTGGCGATGATGGTCAGCGAGCCGCCTTCCTCGATGTTGCGGGCGGCACCGAAGAAGCGCTTCGGCCGCTGCAGCGCATTGGCGTCGACACCGCCGGTCAGCACCTTGCCGGATGACGGCACCACGGTGTTGTAGGCGCGGCCGAGGCGGGTGATCGAATCCAGCAGGATGACGACGTCGCGCCCGTGCTCGACCAGGCGCTTGGCCTTCTCGATCACCATTTCGGCGACCTGGACGTGTCGCACCGCCGGCTCGTCGAAGGTCGAGGAGACGACCTCGCCCTTCACCGAGCGCTGCATGTCGGTGACTTCTTCCGGCCGCTCGTCGATCAACAGCACGATCAGGTAGCATTCGGGATGATTGCTGGTGATCGAATGGGCGATGTTCTGCAACAGCACCGTCTTGCCGGTGCGCGGCTGCGCCACGATCAGGGCGCGCTGGCCTTTGCCGAGCGGCGCCACCAGGTCGATGACGCGGGCCGAGATGTCCTTCGAGGTCGGAACGTCCATTTCCATCTTCAGCCGCGAGGTCGGGTAAAGCGGCGTCAGATTGTCGAAATGAATCTTGTGGCGGATCTTTTCCGGGTCGTCGAAATTGATCGTGTTGACCTTGAGCAGCGCGAAATACCGCTCGCCCTCCTTCGGGCTGCGGATCGGGCCCTCGACCGTGTCGCCGGTCTTCAGCGAGAACCGGCGGATCTGCGACGGCGAGATATAGATATCGTCCGGGCCTGGCAGGTAATTGGCATTGGCCGAGCGCAGGAAGCCAAACCCGTCCTGCAGCACTTCGACGACCCCGTCACCGATGATCTCGATATCCTGGGTCGCCAGCCGCTTCAGGATCGCGAACATCAGTTCCTGCTTGCGCATCACACTGGCGTTCTCGACCTCGAGCGATTCGGCATAAGCGATCAGCTCTGGCGGTTTCTTGTTCTTGAACTCTGTGAGTTTCATTTCTTGCATCATTAGACGGACTCTGAGTGAGTAAGTATGGGGAAAATATCGGCGGGATGCGACAAATGCCGGGCGCGGCCGAAGCGATGAATGGGGCGGCGCATGACGGGAAGGAAGACCCGTCTTTTATCGTTGGTCGACTGAAAGAGCAAGCCGCCTTTTGCGAGCGCCAATCGCATCAGGTTTGCGCTGCCCCTCACCTGCCTGCCGGCATCCTCACCCCGTATAGTGACCGGGGAGGGGGGCGCTCTCATTGATGGTTTCGCCAATTACCAGCGTTGCAGATATCGGCTAAGCACAAATCGTCAAAACGGCTTCACGATGACCAGCACGACGATGGCGATCATCAGCAATGTGGGGATCTCATTGACGAGCCGCCAGTGCCGAGCCGGCTTTTCGTTGCGGTCCTCGGCGAATCTGCGTACCGCGCCGGCCAGATAGCCATGAACCGCCGAGAGCCCGAGCACCGCGGCGATCTTGGCATGCAGCCAGCCACCCTGAAAACCAAAGCCTTTCCAGGCCAGCCAGAGGCCGAACGCCCAGGTGATGATCATGGCTGGATTGATGATGCCGCGCAGCAGCCGGCGCTCCATCACCTTGAAGGTCTCCGACTGGACGGAGCCTTTTTCCGCATCGGCATGATAGACCAGCAGCCGCGGCAGATAGAGCATGCCCGCCATCCACGAGATGACGGCGATGACATGGATCGCCTTTGCCCAGGGATAGAAATCATCCGGCCCGAACAGGAACAGAAGCGCCGCCAGGACGAGGAAGATGACGATGGCGATCGCCGCTCGACGCATTGCTGCACCACCGCTGCTGCCCGCACCACTGTTGGCGTTTTTCATGTCGGTCATCGATGCGCCCGCACCAGTTTCACCATCGCCTCGACATGCGCGATCGGCGTTTCCGGCGTGATGCCGTGGCCGAGATTGAAGATCAGCGGTCGATCGCCCAGTGCTTCCAGGATTGCGTCGACACCGTCAGAAAGCGCCTTGCCGCCGGCCACCAGCCGCAACGGATCGAGATTGCCCTGCACGGCGCCGTCGCGCTGCAGTTCCTTCGCCGTCGTCAACGGCACGGTCCAGTCGAGCCCCAGTCCGGTCACGCCGGTTTTTTGGCGATAGCTGCGGTAATGGGCGCCGGCGCCCTTGGGAAAGCCGATGATCGGAATGTCGGGATGGACGGCCCGGACCTGCCTGACGATCTCCGCCACCGGCCTGACGCAAAACGCCTCGAAAGAAACTTCGTCGAGCACGCCGGACCACGAGTCAAATATCTGCACCACATCGGCGCCGGCTTCGATCTGTCGGATCAGATAGGCAGCCGAGTGATCGGCAAGCACTTTCAGCAATTGCAGGAAAGCCGCCGGCTCGCGATAGGCAAACAGCCGTGCTGGCGCCTGGTCCGAGGTGCCGTGGCCGGCGATCATATAGGTCGCCACCGTCCACGGCGCGCCGCAGAAGCCGATCAGCGTCGTTTGATCCGGCAGTTTTGTCCGCAATCGCCTGACCGTCTCGTAGACCGGTTCGAGATTCACGTGAAACGTTTCGCCGTCGAGAGCTGCAATCTCCGTCGCCGAGATCGGCGTCAACAGCGGCCCACGGCCCTCCTCGAAGCGCACGTCGCGGCCCAGCGCATGCGGCACGACCAGGATATCGGAAAACAGGATCGAAGCATCGAAGCCGAAACGCTCGATCGGCTGCAGTGTCACTTCCACGGCAAGATCGGGATTATAGCAAAGATCGAGGAACGATCCGGTCCGCCTGCGTGTCTCGCGATACTCCGGCAGATAGCGGCCGGCCTGCCGCATCATCCAGAGCGGCGGCGGAGATACCGTCTTGCCTCTCAACACGTCCAGCATGATGCGGTTTTCGGGCATCCAGCGCTCGCCTCTCCAAGCTTCTCTATAATTAAATATTCTATTTCTAGGAATCTTATGATTCTAAGAGTCTGTTGGTATCGGTGGTTGTCTCCTGTCCCGCCTTGCCCCGGAAAAGGCCAGCCAGCATATTGTCGCGTGCTTCTTTTGCCGGATAGGAGGAGTTTGGGGACAGCCGGAAATTGCCGAATGGGAACAATACGTTACCGCCCGCCTGGAGAAAATGGCCCTGTGGATGAGGCCGAGTTGAAAAAGCCCGTCCCCGGACTTGTCCCCAGCCCCCCGACGAAGCCGGCAGCGCATCGAATTGTGGACAAACCGGCATCTGATACAGTCGCCCCGAACCGGCCGATCTTTCCGACCGACCTTATCCACATCGGCCCACAGCTTGGAACGTACCCCTGTGAACAAACCCCAGAGCTTCTTTCACCTTCACCTGATTTCCGATGCCACCGGTGAAACGCTGCTGGCGGCCGGGCGCGCGGCTTCGGCGCAATACAAGGATGCGCGCGCCATCGAGCATATCTACCCGCTCATCCGCACCGAAAAGCAGGTGACGAAAGTGTTCGAGGACATCGAGGAGGAGCCGGGCATCATCCTTTATACGGTCGTCGACCAGAAGCTCGCCCGCGGCATCGACGAGCGCTGCGCCGCCATGGGCCTGCCTTGCGTCTCCGTGCTGGAACCGGTGCTGACCGTGTTCCAGTCCTATCTCGGCACGCCGGCCGGCCGCCGCGTCGGCGCCCAGCATGTGCTGGACGCCGAATATTTCCGCCGCATCGACGCGCTCAACTTCACCATGGAGCATGATGACGGCCAGCTGCCTGCCAACATGGACGACGCCGACATTGTGCTGGTCGGCATTTCGCGCACCTCGAAGACGCCGACCAGCATCTATCTCGCCAATCGCGGCATCAAGACCGCCAACATCCCGATCGTGATCGGCGTGCCGGTGCCGGAAAGCCTGGTCAACGCCACGAAGCCGCTGATCGTCGGGCTGATCGCCACCGCCGAGCGCATCTCGCAGGTGCGCCAAAACCGCATCCTCGGCAACACCAGTGCCTACGAGCCGACCGACTATGTCGACCGCGCGGCGATCAGCGAGGAACTCGCCTACGCCCGCCAGATCTGCACCCGGCACGGCTGGCCGATGATCGACGTCAGCCGCCGCTCGATCGAGGAGACGGCGGCGGCGATCGTTGCCCTGCGGGGCAAGACGCGCTAGGCTTCGGGCGATTGTGCTGTGGGCGGTCCTTTCCTTCTCCCCTTGTGGGAGAAGGTGGCCTCGCGAAGCGAGGTCGGATGAGGGGTGTTCCAGCTTGGCACCGACGGCGATCCTTCCAACACCCCTCAACCGTCTTGGCGCTGCGCGCCAATCCACCTTCTCCCACAAGGGGAGAAGGAAAGATCAGGCGATAAAAATGGCCGAAAAAATCATCCTTGCCTCGGGCAGCCCGTTCCGCAAAGCGTTGCTTGTCCATGCCGGCGTGCCGGTCGAGGCGGTTCCGGCGGCAGTCGACGAGCGCGCGCTCGAAGCGCCGTTGCAGGGCAGCGGTGCCTCGCCAGAGGACGTCGCCCTGGTGCTGGCCGAGGCCAAGGCCACCGAGGTCAGCGAGCGAAAGCCGGGCGCCCTGGTGCTCGGCTGCGACCAGACGCTGTCGCTCGGCGACGAAGTGTTTCATAAGCCGGCCGACATGGAAGCCGCCCGCCGCCATCTCCTGGCGCTGTCGGGCAGGACCCATCAGCTCAACAGCGCCGTGGTGCTGGCCCGCGACGGCGCAGTTCTGTGGCGGCATGTCGGCGTCGCCAGCCTGACCATGCGAAAGCTCGATCCGGCCTTCATCGGCCGCCATCTGGCGCGGGTCGGCGCCAAGGCGCTGTCCAGCGTCGGCGCGTACCAGATTGAAGGCGAGGGCATCCAGCTGTTCGAAAGAGTAGAGGGCGACTATTTCACCATTGTCGGCCTGCCGCTTCTGCCTGTCCTGGCCAAGCTGCGCGAGTTCGGAGCCATCGATGGCTGAGGCCGCGAAAAAGGCCTTCGTCACCGGTCATCCGGTCGCGCATTCGCGGTCCCCGAAGATCCACGGCTACTGGCTGGCGAAATACGGCATCGACGGCAGCTACCGGGCGATCGACGTTGCGCCGGAGGCTTTTGCCGAATTCGTCGAAAAACTCGAGGCGAATGGCTATCGTGGCGGCAACGTCACCATCCCGCACAAGGAGGCCGCCTTCGCGCTGGCGGCGCGCCGCGACGACGCGGCCGAACAGATCGGCGCTGTCAACACGCTGTGGCTCGAGGGCGGAATTTTGTGCGGCGGCAACACCGACGCCCATGGCTTTGCCGCCAATCTCGACGAGCATGCGCCGGGCTGGGCAGACAACGGCCCGGCGGTGGTGCTTGGCGCCGGCGGCGCCGCCCGCGCGGTCATCCATGCGCTCAAGCAGCGCGGCATCAGTGACATCCGCATCGTCAACCGGACGCTCGCCCGAGCCGAGGAGCTGCGCCACCGCTTCGGCGCCGGGGTCTCGGCCCACGGCACGGCGGCGACCCGCGAGCTGCTTGCCGATGCCGGCCTGCTGGTCAACACGTCAGCGCTTGGCATGCATGGCAATGAAGGCCTGTCCGCCGATCCGGCCAGACTGCCGGACCATGCCATCGTCACCGACATTGTCTATGTGCCGCTGGAAACGCCGTTGCTGGCCGCCGCCAAGGCGCGCGGCCTGAAAGCCGTCGACGGGCTCGGCATGCTGCTGCACCAGGCGGTGCCCGGCTTCGAGCGCTGGTTCGGCATCAGGCCTGAGGTCACTGCCGAATTGCGGCAGATGATCGTCGCCGATCTCGGCGCCAGGGAGTAAAAAAAATGATCGTGCTCGGCCTCACCGGATCGATCGGCATGGGCAAGTCGACGACGGCCAAGATGTTTGCCGAGGCCGGCGTGCCTGTCCACGATTCGGACGAGGCGGTGCATCGCCTCTACGCCGGCAAGGCGGCTCCGCTGGTCGAGGCGGCGTTTCCCGGAACGGCGAAATCCGGCTCCGTCGATCGCACGAGGCTGGCCGAGCGGGTGCTCGGCGATGCAGCTGCACTGAAACGGCTGGAAGCGATCATCCACCCACTGGTCCGCGCCGACGCCGACGCTTTCCTGGCTAGGAACCGGGCCGCCGGCGCGCCGCTTGTCGTTCTCGACATCCCGCTGCTGTTCGAAACCGGCGGCCGCGGCCGTGTCGACCAGGTCGTGGTCGTCACCGCGTCGCCCGACACCCAGCGCGCCCGCGTGCTGGCGCGGCCGGGCATGAGCGAGGAGAAACTGGCGTCGATCCTGGCCAGGCAGGTTCCCGACGCCGAAAAGCGTGAGCGCGCCGATTTCGTCATCGACACCGGACAGGGTTTTGATGCGGCGCGCGCGGCGGTCAATGCGATCGTCGCGAAACTGGTCGGGGATAAAGCCGGCAAGCCTGCTTAACGGCGCTTGCGCCCGGCGTAATATGTTGCCAATTTGTTCCCATCATGATTCGGCTGGACCAACGCCGGACCCAACGGACTGATTCGATGCGCGAGATCATCTTCGATACGGAAACCACCGGCCTCGATTTCCGCGACGACCGCGTGATCGAGCTTGGCTGCATCGAGCTGGTCAACCGTTTCCCGACCGGCCGCACCTTACACCACTATATCAATCCGCAGGGACGATCGATCCATGCCGAGGCACAGGCCGTTCATGGCATCAGCGCCGCCGACCTGAGGGGCAAGCCGACCTTCAGCGACATCGCCGAGGAGTTCCTTGCCTTCATCGACGGCGCCAAGCTGGTCGCCCACAATGCGACTTTCGACATCGCTTTCCTCAATGTCGAATTCGGCCGGCTTGGCCACCCGGTCGTTGACCCCGGACTTGTCGTCGACACGCTGGCGCTGGCGCGCCGCAAGCATCCGATGGGGCCCAATTCGCTGGACGCGCTGTGCCGGCGCTACGGCATCGACAATGCCCGCCGCACCAAGCACGGCGCGCTGCTCGATTCGGAATTGCTGGCCGAGGTCTATATCGAGCTCATCGGCGGCAAGCAGGCGGCGCTCATCCTCGACAGCGCCACGGCGCCGGCCGGCGGCAGGAGAAACGTCGACGACATCGACATCAGCATCGCTGCGCGGCCGATAGCGCTGCCGTCTCGCCTGACCGAAGCAGAGCGCGCCGCGCACGCGAGCATGGTCGGCACATTAGGCGAAAAGGCGCTCTGGCTGCGCGTCGCCCGGGAAGCGAGTTCTGCGGCATAGTAATTTTTGGCGAGTGCGCCCGGTCGGCCCCCCTCTGTCCTGCCGGACATCTCCCCCTCAAGGGGGGAGATTGGCAGCTTCGCGGACAGTGCCCTTTTTGCAAAGTTGGTGGTTGGCGAAGTCAGTGATGAAGTCAGATCTCCCCCCTTGAGGGGGAGATGTCCGGCAGGACAGAGGGGGGCGCTGTCCCGCCGGCGTCCCAAAGAAAAAAACCCGGCTTCGCGCCGGGCTTTTCAAACCTACCGAGATAGCCTTCTCAGCTCGCCTTGACCTTGCTGGCGGCCTGGTCCTCGGCCAGCTTCTGCTGGAACATCTGCGCGAAATCGATCGGATCGAGCATCAGCGGCGGGAAGCCGCCATTGCGCGTCGCCTCGGCGATGATCTGCCTGGCGAACGGGAACAGCAGCCGCGGGCATTCGATGAACAGCAACGGCAGCATGTGCTCCTGCGGGAAGCCGCTGATGGCGAACACACCGCCATAGACCAGCTCGACGTTGAACAGCACTTCCTTGTCGAAGGACGCCTTGGCGTTCAGCGTCAGATTGACGTCGAACTGCTTGTCCGAAAGCGGGTTGGCGTTGACATTGACGTTGATGGCGATGCCGGGAGCCTTGTCGCGGCCGCGCAGCGAGTTCGGCGCGCCGGGGCTTTCGAAGGAAAGGTCCTTCACATATTGGGCAAGCACGTTGAGCGAAGGCTGCGTCGCGTCGCCGTTGCCACTGGCCGCGCCGGTCGGCGCGTCGTCTTTGCTGGCCATAAGCCTTTGTCCTTTTGCCTCGGCAGCGTTGCTGACCGGATTGAAATCGGGCGTTCGCTACCATGGCCGGCATGACAAGACAAGGTTTGCGCGCTTTGCTTTCCCTTCTCCCACAAGGGGAGAAGGGAAAGCTGCGCCGAGCTATTCGTCCTTGAGGCGGCGCCAGGGGGAATTGGGATCCGGGCCGTGCTCGTCGCCGCGCGAATAGTCGCTGTCGTCGAGGTCGATTGTCTTGTCGCGTTGCCGGGCCCGGAATCCGCCGGTGCCGAAACTGGTGGCCATCACGATGCGGCCTTTCAGCCGGCGCCAGGCGAGGTCGCGGACCGGCGGCAGCAGCAGCAGAATGGCTAAAATGTCGGTGATGAAGCCGGGAATGATGAGCAGGATCGCCGCCAGCACGATCATGGCGCCATGCGCGAGCTGACGGCTTGGATCACGTCCGGCGTCCATTTCGGCACGGACCCGGGTCATGACGCCGAACCCCTGGTATCGCAACAACAGCCCGCCGGCGATGCTCGAAGCCAGCACCAGGCCGACCGTCGCCAGGGCGCCGACCTGGCGGCCGACAACGACGAAACCGGCGATCTCCAGCAGCGGAAGCGCGAGGATGAACAGGGGAAGCAGCGAAATGCGCAAATCTTTACCGATCGTTTCGATGTTTTGCCGGCAGGCGGGCAATCGCCGCTGGCACTGAACCTTTTAGATAGGTATGGCTGCCTTTAATTTGAATGATTGCAGCTTGCGTTCTATATGCTTTGGATGTTGAACGCTATGCGACCGCAGCCATTGCCTGGCCGGGCGGTCCGGCCGGAGTAGGGATTGATTGGCGGAAGATATGGGATTCTTCGACTTCGGCACGATTTTCTTTCTGGTTGCGGCGGTTGTGATCTTTTTCCAGCTGCGCAATGTGCTAGGCCGCCGCACCGGCAGCGAGCGCCCGCCGTTCGATCCCTATACGGCGGGCCGCACCCGCGACGACGCCCAAAAACCCGAGAATGTGGTCTCGCTGCCGCGCAAGCGAGCGCCGGGAGAGCCGGCAATCGACGCCTATGCGGCGATCGACGCCTTCGCCAAGCCTGACACCGATCTCAACAAGGGCCTGCGCGCGATCAAGGACAATGATCCGGCATTCGACCCCAAGACCTTCGTCGACGGCGCCAAGATGGCCTATGAGATGATCGTCATGGCCTATGCCGATGGCGATCGCAAGACGCTGAAGAACCTGTTGTCGCGCGAGGTCTATGACGGCTTTGTCGCGGCGATCGGCGACCGCGAGGCGAAGTCGGAAAAGATCCAGTCCTCCTTCGTCGGCATCGACAAGGCCGACATCGTTTCCGCCGAGATGAAGGGCAGCGAGGCGCATATCACGCTGCGCATCGTCAGCGAACTGATTTCGGCAACGCGCGACAAGGCCGGCGCCGTCATCGACGGCGATCCCGAAACCGTCGCCGAGGTCAAGGACGTCTGGACCTTCGCCCGCGATACGCGCTCGCGCGACCCGAACTGGAAGCTCGTCGCCACCGAAGAAGAAGACTGAGCCCGGACCACGGCGGGGTCTGTCGTGTCGCTTTCTCAGGCGTTCCGCGAAAAATCCTTTGACGATCTGCCCGGCTGGGACGAGGACGACCATCTGGCCGCGTTCGCTGCTTTCCGGCGTTCGGCTTTTCACATCCTGGCGAAACCCTATCGCTCCGGCGGGCTCGGTGTCGACTTCAATGCCTTCACCGATGCCTATGCTGCAGCCCGTACCGTTTCGCCAACCGACCGGCGCGAAGCCCGCGCCTTCTTCGAGCGGCATTTCATCCCGGCGCACATAGCGGCGGAAAGCGGCGGCGCCGGCCTCGTCACCGGCTTCTATGAACCGGTGGTCGACGCTTCGCCGGTGCGAACCGAACGATTTACGGTGCCGCTGCTGTCACGTCCGGCCGATCTCGTCGACATCGACGACGCCAACCGGCCGGTCGGTATGGATCCCTATCTCGCCTTCGGCCGCGCCACGCCGGACGGACCGGTCGAGTATTTCGACCGCGGCGAGATCGAGCGCGGCGCGCTCGTCAAGGGTTTGGCTGGCAAGGGTTTGGAAATCGCCTGGCTCGCCGACAAGGTCGATGCCTTCTTCATCCACGTGCAGGGTTCTGCGCGGCTCACCATGACCGACGGCCGGCTTTGCCGCGTCACCTATGCCGCCAAATCCGGCCAGCGCTTTACCGGACCGGGCAAGATCCTGATTGAGCTAGGCAAAATCCCGCTGGAAGCGGTGACCATGCAGTCGGTCCGCGCCTGGTTCAAGGCGCATCCGCAACGCATCGACGAGATCCTGTGGCGCAACCGCTCCTATATTTTTTTCCGCGAGATTTCCGCCAGCGAGGCGGCGGCGGCCGACGACCCGGAACTCGGGCCGATCGCTGCCGCAAAGGTGCCGCTGACGCCGGGCCGCTCCGTCGCTGTCGACCGTCTGCTGCATACATTCGGCACGCCGTTCTACATCGATGGGCCGTCGCTGGCCGCTTTCGACAACAAGCCGTTCCGGCGGCTGATGATCGCGCAGGACACCGGCTCGGCGATCACCGGCCAGGCGCGTGGCGATTTGTTCACTGGTACGGGAGATGCGGCCGGCGAGATCGCCGGCGTTGTCCGCAACCCCGCCGATTTCTACGCGCTGATCCCGCGTCGGCTTGTGCCGGGAGCGGGGCGATGACCCGGCGCATCGACAGGCTGAGCGAGGACGATCGGGTCCTGTGGAACCTGGTGGCGCGCACCGCCAAGCCGCTGAAGGGCAAGGCCGCCGTCGACATCCCGGATATTGGCCCGGACATCGCTGATGACACCAAGCCAATGCTGCGTGACCAGGCGATGGCTCCTGCTGCGGCCACGAAAGCCAGGACGCAGCATGTTTCGCATGCGCTCGACGAGCCGACGCTGGAAAAACTGTCGAAGGGCCGGCTGCCGATCGAGGGCCGCGTCGATCTGCACGGCCTGAGCCAGGACGAAGCCTATTCGCTTTTGTTCTCCTTCCTGCACCGGGCGCATGCCAGCGGCATCCGCTATGTGCTGGTGATCACCGGCAAGGGCTCCTCGTCCGGCGGCGACGGCATCTTGCGGCGCGCCGTGCCGGCCTGGCTGTCGACACCCGCATTCAGACCGCTGGTCTCCAGCCACGACCACGCCGCCCGCAAGCATGGCGGCTCGGGCGCGCTCTATATCCGCCTGCGGCGCACGCGCTGATGCGGATGCGCGCATGAGGGTGCACCCGACGAGGATGGACTTGTGACCCCGTTCGGCGAAAAGCTTCGCGCCCTGCGGAGCGAACGCGGCGTCAGCCAAAAGGCCATGGCCAGGGCGATCGGCGTCAGCGCCGCCTATCTGTCGGCGCTGGAGCACGGCCGCCGCGGTGCGCCGACCTGGACGCTGATCCAGAAGATCATCGGCTATTTCAATGTCATCTGGGACGATGCCGAAGAACTTGCGCGGCTGGCCGAGACCTCGCACCCGCGGGTAAAACTCGACACGTCGGGCCTCAGCCCCGCCGCCACCGAGCTTGCCAATGTCTTGGCCGAAAACATCGAAAAACTAGACGAGGCGGAGCTTCGCCGCATCACCGCATCGATCCGCGCCGCGCTGGGGCGGACGTAGGGTTTGTCCGACTCGTGTTGAGGCGATCAATTGTCGATGTTGGCGCCGCCCCTCATTGCCTGCCGGGCACTCCCCGTAAACGGGGAGAAAGCGGCTGATCGCGAACGTGGCCTGCAACGCCGGCGATTGGCGAAATCGTCAATGACAGCACCCCTATCCCGTCCCTATACGGAGAGAGGATGCCGGCAGGCAGGTGAGGGGCAGCACAAACGCCTGGAGCAGGTAACGCGAAACGCAGCGATCCTGGTGGTCGCTTGCAAAAACCTTACTGGACCGCGCCGACCAGAACCTGCTGGCCATCACGGATCGACACCCAGCGACCGGTATTGTCGATCGCCTGCCGCTTGAGGAAGCGGTAGCCGGTCCGGTCCCATGAGCGGACCTTTCCGTCGAGATTGTCGAGGACGTAGTCGCCCTTGCTCGTGCGCACGGTCAGCACGGCATGGCCCTCGCCGTCAGGCTTGCGCACGACGGTCATCAGAAGATTGGCGTAGGACACGCCCAAGCGGTTCAATTCGCGGCGCTTTTCCAGGACATAGTCCTCACAGTCGCCAACGCCCCTGACGGGGTAGGCCCAGACCTCGTCCTTGCCGTAAATATCGATGTCGCTTATCGGCTTGACGGCGTTGTTGACCCTGGCGTTGACGCTGAGAATCTTGCGCCAGAGCGCGCCGGTCATGGTGGCGGGGGCGAGATTGCCCGGGTGGATCGAGCATTCGGCCGGACTGGTCTTGCAGAAATCGTAATGGCCGATCGGCTGCGATGTTGGGCCGCCGGTTGCCATTGGTCCGGCTGCCGAAGCCGCCGTAGACCAGCCTGTCGCAAGTGCCAGCCCTAACAGGGCGCACACGCGCAGCCCTCTCGCCATTGGTGAGGAAATCATTGTCCCCCTCGTCCCTTGTTGTTAATGAAACGTTAAGGGCGATCTACAGTCCCTGTCAATTATACCAACGGCCAGTTTTGCGATATGGTTACCCGCGCGGCCGAAAGCGCGGCTATTGTGCAACAGGTCGACTTGAACGGCGGCTGCCATCCAGGACATTTTTACTTTTTGGCGGTCCGAACCAGCTTCGGCCTCACCGCAACGCGGGTCTGGCGTCCATAGCTGGTGATGAAGTCGACAATGCGCGGCACGATTTCGGAGCGGAAGCGCGAGCCGTTGAAGACGCCGTAATGGCCGACCGCCGGCTGCATGTAGTGAGCGTGCCTGTCCGCGGGGATGTTGATGCAGAGGTCGTGCGCGGCCTGGGTCTGGCCGAGGCCGGAAATGTCGTCGTTCTCGCCCTCGACCGTGAACAGCGCGACATTGCGGATATCGGCGGCATCGATGGCGATGCCGCGATGCATCATTTCGCCCTTGGGCAGAGCATGGCGGACGAACACGGTGTCTACCGTCTGCAGGTAGAACTCCGCTGTCAGATCCATCACCGCCATATACTCGTCGTAGAAGTCGCGGTGCTTCTCGGCACTGTCGCCGTCATGCTTCACCAGATGCATGAAGAAGTCCTTGTGGGCGATGATGTGGCGGTCGAGGTTCATGCTCATGAAGCCCGAAAGTTGCAGGAAGCCGGGATAGACCTCGCGGCCGAAGCCCGGCACCGGCCATGGCGCCTGCATGGTGACGTTGTCGCGGAACCAGTCGGTGCCCTTTTCCTCGGCCAGAAGGTTGACCGCGGTCGGATTGCGGCGGGTGTCGATCGGCCCACCCATCAGCGTCATCGTCGAGGGAACGAACGGGTCGCCCCGCGTTTCCATCAGCGCCACCGCCGCCAGCACCGGGACCGACGGCTGGCACACCGCCATGACATGGGTGTCGGGGCCCAGCGCATGCAGCATGTCGACGATGTAGTCGATATAGTCGTCGAGGTCGAAGCTGCCCTCGCTGATCGGCACCATGCGGGCGTCGACCCAATCGGTGATGTGAACGTCGGCATGCGGCAGCATCGCCTCGACCGTGCCGCGCAGCAGCGTCGCGTAGTGGCCGGACATCGGCGCCACGATCAGCAGCTTCGGATCAGGCCGGCGGCCGGCGGGAACCGCCCGCTCGAAACGGAGCAGATTGCAGAACGGCCGCGACCACACCGTCTTTTCGGTGACATCGACGCTTTTCCAGTCGACGACGGTCCTGGTCAGGCCGAACTGCGGCTTGCTGTAGCGGCGCGTTGTGCGCTCGAACAATTCGGCCGTCGCCGCGACCGAGCGGCCCCAGGACGTGTGCGCAAACGGATTGAGCGGATTGGTGTAGAACATCCGCACCGCATCGGCATAGACGCGGGCCGGCTGCACGGCGGCGTGGTTCAATTCGTAGAGCTGGTAGAACATCGAGAACTCCGCTGCTGCGACCGAAGGGACGACAGCAGTGCCGAGCCTTGAATCTCTCGCGCAAAGGTTAACAACAAACTGCTGCGATGCAATACGTCAATTGAATTGATTTATGCTTATACTTTTGTCTAAGGCGTTGAAAATCGGTTTTGAACGGCGGCAGCCGGCTTATTGTGCAGCTGCGAAAGATGCCGGAGAGAGCATGGGCAATCGCTTCAGGTTTGCGCTGCCCCTCATCCGCCTGGCCGCAAAGCGGCGCGGCCATTCACACGCGGTCGGTGCACACAGCAGCATGGCCAGAGCTGATGAAGCCGAGCCGCCCCGCTGCGCCCTTCGACAGGTCGATCACCCGACCCTTGATAAACGGGCCGCGGTCGTTGATGCGCACGACGACGCTGCGGCCGTTTTTGCGGTTGGTGACCTTCAGCCTGGTGCCAAAAGGCAAGGTGCGGTGCGCGGCGGTCAGCGCCGACGGGTTCATCCGCTCGCCGGACGCGGTCTTCGAGGTCAGCGCGTACCAGGAGGCGCGGCCGCATTGTGCGGCGGCAGGGGAGGTGGATGCGCCGACCATCAGGCCAGCCGCTATCGCCGCCGCGACAAGCGCGGTCCGGTTGGGTTTCTTCATCTGTGGCAAGGGGCTCCGTTTGACAGTCCCGGCCGTTACGGGTGGAATGTGGCACCAAATGCGGCAGTCGTCTGGCGGTTCCATGACAATAGTACACGTTTGGAGTCGGCGCGAAACAGTCTGTCATGGAATGTCGAGATTGCGCCGATGTATGTCTGGTGGTCTTCGCACCAGCACCGGGGCGTTTCTGGCAAGACCCCGGCTTTATTATGCAAGTAGATGTGACAGCGATCGGGTCGCTTCCTTTCGCCTTGTCATCGCGGTCATAGCGGAATTGGCGATCGACTTGGGAAAGGAATTCCGACGATGAGATTGATCAAAAATCTGCTGGCGCTGATTGTGCTCGCCATCGGTGCGCTGTGGTCGCTGCAGGGCATCGGCCTCGTCGGCGGCAGCTTCATGACCGGCCAGTCGCAATGGCTCTATATCGGCATCGTCACCGCGCTGGTTGGCCTGGGCGGCCTGGTGTGGGCGAACCGTTCGCTCCCCTGACACTCGAACGGCCCTGACGGCGTTTCGGTCGACCGGCGAATGCGCGCCCGCCGCAAACACGCATTTCCTGTTTTGCGCGCAGCTTCGGCAAATGAATGCTGCGAATGGCCGACGATTTTGAAAACCGGTTCCTGTATCGCGGCTAAGTATAATAGTCATATAGACATTACAGGAATTGGAGAACGATGGGCGATGTCCATATCGTGGCGATCACCCGCGTGAGTGCCGAGCGCCGGCTGTCGCCATGGGCGTGCCGCGCGGCTTCAGGAGGAAGAACGTCCGGCAAGTCGTCGCAGCGGCTTGAAAATCAAGCAAAATCAATGGTGCCGTCTTGTATATCATGTCACTAGAATTCATGTGTCTTGAAAGCCTGAACGCGGACGCGGTGGGACGCACGCCAGGCGTTTCGCAACCGGTGGCCCTTCGCCATCGCATGACAGAGAAACATTCGGTCCATGCTCACAAAAAAGGGCAAGTACGGCCTCAAGGCGCTCGTCCATCTGGCGCGGCTGCCGGTTGGTCAGCTCGCCTTCGTCGGCGATATCGCCGCCGGAAACAACATCCCGAAGAAATTTCTCGACGCCATCCTCGGCGAACTGCGCAATGCCGGTTTTGTCCAGAGCCGCAAGGGCAAGGAGGGCGGTTACCGCCTGGCGCGGCCGGCGGATGAAATCAAGATCGGCCACGTCGTGCGCGTGCTCGACGGGCCGCTTGCCCCAATTCCCTGCGCCAGCCGCACCCGGTATCAGCGCTGTGAAGACTGCAACGAGGCGACATGCCAAGTCCGACATCTGATGCTGGAGGTCCGGCAAGCGATCGCCGAGGTGCTGGATCAGCGCAGCCTCGCCGAGATGCGCGATATCGCCGACGACGACGACCTTTCGGCTGCGTTGAAAATCCAGGCCTGAGCCGGAACGGACGGCTCCTCAGGCAATTGGTGCGCGCATGACCGGCCGCGCAAATTCGATTGTCCCAAGTTCGATCATTATCGTCGGCGGCGGCGCCAGCGGCGTCGTCCTTGCCGCGCATCTGTTGAAGTCGCCCAATCCCGATCTGCGTGTCACGCTGATCGAAAAGCGCCCGCATTTCGGCCAGGGCATCGCCTATTCCACGCTGCTGTCGGCGCATGTGCTGAATGTCAGCGCGGCCGGCATGAGCGCCCATGCCGACGACCCCGGCAATTTCTGGCGCTGGCTGCTTGAGCGCGGCCTGGCAACGCCAGAGCAGGCGCCGGTCTACGCACCGCGCAGCGTCTACGCCCGCTATCTGAAGGAACTGCTGGACGAGCTCGAGGCCCGCGAGACGGGGCGTCTTCGCCTGATCCGCGAGGAGAGCCTGTCGATCTCGCCGACCGGGTCCGGGGTCGAGGTGGCGCTGGCCAACGGCACCAGCGTCGTCGCCCACCTTGCCGTGCTGGCGACCGGACATGACAAGGAGCCAGGTGCCGGCCACGGCCATGCGATCAGGATGGGATCGGAGGCCGACACCGGGCTCGACGGGGAAGCCCGGGTCCTGGTGCTGGGCACGGGGTTGAGCATGGTCGATGCCTTCCTGTCGCTCGAACAACGCGGCCATCGCGGCGAGATTATCGCGGTGTCGCGGCGCGGCCTGCTGCCTTCGCCGCATCGCAAGGGCAATCCGATCAAGCTCGACGTCGCCGACATTCCGCTCGGCACCCAGCTCTCTTATTTCGTCGGCTGGTTTCGCGACCTGATCCGGGAAAACCAGAAGGCCGGCATCGACTGGCGCGACGTCGTCGACGGTCTCAGGCCGTTCAACCAGAAGATCTGGCAGAACTGGCCGTCTTCGGCCAAGCGCCGCTTCGTCGAGCACACCAAGGCATGGTGGGACATCCACCGCCATCGCATGGCGCCGGAAGTCCATGGCAGTGTCACCGAGGCGGTGCAGTCGGGCCGCATCCGGCTTGTCGCCGGGCGCGTCGTCGGCATCACGGCGGGCGACGAATTCAGCGTGCAGGTCCAGTCGCGCCACACGCAAAACATCGAGACGTTCGACGTCGCCCGCATCTACGATTGCACCGGCATCGCCAGGGACATCTCGACAACGTCGAACAGCGTGGTGCGGTCGCTGGTCGACCGCGGGCTGGCCCGGCCGGATCCGCTGCGCCTTGGCCTCGACGTATCGGACAATTGCGAGGTCATCGCCAGCGACGGCACCGTCTCGGCCAAGATCCTGGCGGTCGGGCCACTGACCCGCGGCACCTTCTTCGAGATCGACGCCATACCGGATATTCGCGTGCAATGTGCAAGGCTGGGGAAGCGGTTGCTGGGGTGAGGTCGGCGCTCTACGGCGGTGCTGTCCCGCGACCTTATCGTGATTGGCGTGACGGAGCGGCCCCACCGGAATCCCATTCCCCGTCTGGCCAATGGATTGGCACGATCTATCTTCTTTCAGACTGCAAACGGCTGGAAAAGAAGATAGGCTGACAGCCTGCCCAAGGCGGTCGCTTGACCATGGAGCATCAGCATGAGCGTGCACAAGATCGCCCTCCCGGACAGGGAAATGTCCCGCCTGCGTCCGCCCTATGCATCGGTTCTCGACCTGATCGGACAGACGCCGGTTGTCGAGCTGACCAAATTCGACATCGGCAAGTGCCGGCTGTTCATCAAGCTCGAAAGCCAGAATCCCGGCGGCTCGATCAAGGACCGAATTGCGCTGTCGATGATCGCCGACGCCGAAAAACAGGGCAAGCTGAAGCGCGGCGGCACCATTGTTGAGGCGACCGCCGGCAACACCGGCCTTGGCCTCGCCCAGGTCGGCATCCCCAAGGGCTACCGCATCGTCCTGGTCGTGCCCGACAAGATGTCGCGCGAAAAGATCCAGCATCTGCGGGCGCTCGGCGCAGAAGTGCGCATGACCCGTTCCGATGTCGGCAAGGGCCACGCCGAATATTATCAGGACATGGCCGAAAGGATCGCCGCCGAACTGCCCGGCGCCTTCTATGCCAACCAGTTCGCCAATCCGGCCAATCCGGACGCCCATGAAACCACGACCGGTCCGGAGATCTATTCGCAGCTCGGCGGCGACGTCGATGCAGTGGTCGTCGGCGTCGGCTCCGGCGGCACGCTGACCGGGCTTGGCCGCTATTTCGCAAAAACCTCGCCGAAGACCGAGATGATCCTCGCCGATCCGGTCGGTTCGGTGCTGGCGCCCCTGATCAAGACCGGCAAGATGCAAGAGGCCGGCAGCTGGACGGTGGAGGGCATCGGCGAGGATTTCGTCCCGCCCAATGCCGATCTGTCGCTGGTCAAGAAGGCCTACTCGATCCCCGACAAGCAGAGCATGCTGGCGGTGCGCGACCTGCTCTCCAAGGAGGGCATCCTCGCCGGCTCGTCCTCCGGCACGCTGCTTTCGACAGCGCTGCGCTATTGCCGCGAGCAGACCGTGCCGAAGCGGGTCGTCACCTTCGTCTGCGACAGCGGCAACAAATATCTGTCGAAAGTGTTCGACGATTTCTGGCTGATCGAGCAGGGCCTCGCCGAGCACGAGCAGCATGGCGATTTGCGCGACCTGGTGATGCGCACGCACCGCACCGGCGACATCGTGTCTGTCGGCCCGGACGAAAGCCTGCTCAACGCCTATGGCCGCATGCGCCGTTCGGACGTCTCGCAACTGCCGGTGCTGGACGACGGCAAGCTGGTCGGCATCGTCGACGAAAGCGATATCCTCGCCCACGTCGAAGGCCCCTATGACAGCCGCTGGGACCGTTTCAAGGCCCCGGTGCGCACGGCGATGACTTCCAATCTGCACACGCTGCAGGCCAGCCAGACGCTGGACGCGCTGCTGCCGGTGTTCGACCGCAACGAGGTCGCCATCGTCTTCGACGGCGACGAATTCATCGGCCTGATTACCCGCATCGACCTGATCAACCATCTGAGGCGCCGCGCAAGATGACCATCAAAGCCACCGTTTCGGGCAGCAACCGCCTGGCCTTCTCGACGCGCACCATCCATGGCGGCCAGAGCCACGACCCGACGACCGGCGCGGTGATGGTGCCGATCTATGCGACCTCGACCTATGGCCAGCAGAGCCCGGGCGTGCACAAGGGTTTTGAATACGCCCGCAGCCAGAACCCGACCCGCTTTGCCTTCGAGCGCGCGGTGGCCGATCTCGAAAGCGGCGCAGCCGCCTTCGCTTTCGCCTCGGGGCTGGCGGCGATCGCCACGATCTTCGAACTGCTCGATTCCGGCGCCCATGTCGTCGCCACCGACGATATCTATGGCGGCACGTTCCGGCTGCTGGAGCGGGTGCGCAAGCGCTCGGCCAATCTCCAGGTCGACTTCGTCGACTTCACCGATCTAGCCGCGGTCGAAGCGGCGATCCGCCCGGAAACCAAGTTGCTCTGGGTCGAGACGCCGACAAATCCGCTGCTGCGCGTCGTCGATCTCGAAGCGGTCGCAGCCCTGGCCAGGCGCAAAGGCGTGCTCTCGGTCGCCGACAACACCTTTTGCAGCCCCTACCTGCAGCGGCCGCTGGAGCTCGGCATCGACATATCGGTGCATTCGACGACGAAATACCTCAACGGCCATTCCGACATGGTCGGCGGCGTCGCCGTGGTCGGCGACAACAAGGATCTCGCCGACCGGCTGAAATTCCTGCAGAACGCCATCGGCGCCATTTCCGGACCGTTCGACAGTTTCCTGGCGCTGCGCGGCCTCAAGACGCTGGCGCTGAGGATGGAGCGCCATTCGTCGAACGGCCAGAAGATCGCGCACTGGCTGGAAAGCCGCCCCGACATCCGCCGCGTCATCTATCCCGGTCTCCCCAGCCACCCGCAGCACGCCATCGCCAGGCGGCAGATGCACGCCTTCGGCGGCATGATCACGGTCGAGCTCGACCGCGACCTCGCCGGCACCAAACGCTTCCTCGAACACACGCAACTGTTCACGCTGGCCGAAAGCCTCGGCGGCGTCGAAAGCCTGATCGAGCACCCGGCGCTGATGACACATGGCTCGATCCCGGCCGGGAAGCGGGCCGAGATCGGGATTTCCGATTCGCTGGTGCGGTTGTCGGCTGGCATCGAGGACGGCGATGATCTGATCGCCGATCTGGATCAGGCGCTGGGGGGGTGAGGGGGGGTCCGTGCCCTGTTGGATAGTGGCGTCAGTTTGAAATTTCCCGGCTGACTGGCGCATCCAACTGTGAATTGACAAAGGCGACGTACCCTCGCTTTGCTATCGGGGCAACCTGGAGGGAAAGTCATGGCTTACTCGTATCGTTGCAGGGATTATCCGGGAAACGAGGCCTGTCCAGCGATGTTCACGGCAGAGACCGAGGCGGAAGTGATGAAGCACGTCGAGCTTCACGGCGCGATCGCTCACGGGGAAGACCCGAAGCAATGGTCGCCGGAAGACCGTAAACAGGTCAAGAAGCTAATTTTAGCGACCTAAACTCGCTTCTTATACGGGCCGCGCAGTGCGACCGTCACTATCTCCAATGCTACGGCAAGCATTTAGGAGTTCGGCCGATAGGCGACAACGCCTAGGCGCGATGGAATTTTCAAACTGACCCAACCGCCCGTTGACCTGAGTGGCATCCGGCGGAATTGTGGCCTTCCCTGCAATTGCCCACAGGCACGGTTGAAGTCATGACTACTCGAGAGCGAGACCAGCCGACGGCAAACGACGCCCCGCTCACCTTCGCGGTGCTGGTCTTCCCCGGCTTTCCGATGATGGCGTTCAGTTCGGTCATCGAGCCGTTGCGCGCGGCCAACGTGCTGGCCAAGAAAGAATGCTACCGCTGGATCATCGTCGGCGCCGCTGAAGGCCCGGTCGCGGCCTCGAACGGGGTCGTCATCCAGCCCGGCTTTTTCGCCGGCGATGCGCCGAAGGTCGACCGCATCGTCGTCTGCTCGGGCGGCGATGCCGATCATCTCGTGGCCGAGGACGCGGTGAGCTGGATCCGCAGGAGCCAGCGCGGCGGCGCCCATATCGGCGCGGTGGCGGATGCTGCCTTCTTCCTGGCGCGGGCCGGCCTGCTCGACGGCCATGCCTGCACCTTGCACTGGACCAGCCAGGCGGCGTTCACCGAGGCGTTTCCGGACATTGAGCTCAGGCGCGATCTCTATGTCATCGACCGCAAGCGCTTCACCTCGGCCGGCGGCGTCGGCAGCCTCGACATGATGCTGGAGATCATCACATCAGATTGTGGCGCCGAACTCGCGGCTGGCGTCGCCGAATGGTTCGTGCACAGCCCGCTGCGCTCCAGCGTCGACCGCAAGCTGATGCCGCTGCGGCTGCGCACCGGCGTCCAGAACGAGCTGGTGCTGGCGGCCATCGCCATCATGGAGGATGCGGTGGAGGAGCGACTCGGCATGGCGGCGCTGGCGGAAAAGCTCGGCGTCTCCTCCGACAAGCTCGAACGAAACTTTCGCTCCGAGCTCAGCGTCTCGCCCAACGGCTATTACCGCCGCCTGCGGCTGAAGCGCGCCGCCGACCTTTTGGCGCATTCGACACTGATGGTGCGCGACGTGGCACTCGCCTGCGGTTTTGCTTCGATGTCGAGCTTTGCGCGGGCGTTTCGGGAAGAGCATGGGCATGCGCCGAAGGTGATGCGGCGGCATTAGGGCGCTAACCAGGCCGCGCCGCGTTCCCGCCCACCCCCTCTGGCCTGCCGGACATCTCCCCCTCAAGGGGGGAGATTGGCAGCTTCGATGCTCCGCTCTTCCTGCGACGGTAGAAATTCTCGAAAGCGGTGATGACGGCCGATCTCCCCCCTTGAGGGGGAGATGTCCGGCAGGACAGAGGGGGGCGCCGTAGAGCGCCGCGGAACGACTTCAAGCGGTATTTCGCACAACATCTGCGGTATCCCGCACAAGCTCATCGCGGCGCACCGCTATGTTCAGGGCTTCTTCCAGGAGGCACCCCATGAGCATCGTCGTGTTCGACCCCGACAGCACTGAGGACGTCGACTTCAAGGACCGTATGCGCCACCCGGCGGCGGCCGATCCGGCTGGCGGCATGTGGCTGTCCGACACCGAGCCGTCCTTCATCGATGCGGACGCGTTGCGCAAGGGCCGGCTGGCCAAGCTGCGCGCCTGGATGCGCGAGTCCGGTTATGGCGGCGTCGTGCTGTTCGATCCCTACAACCAGCGCTACGCCACCGGCTCGCGCAACATGTTCGGTTATTTTCTGCGCAACTCGACGCGCTACTTCTTCATCCCGACCGAAGGGCCGATCATGCTGTTCGAATATCCGCAGAGCTATCATGTCTCGATGGTGCTCGACACGATCGATGAGGCGCGGCCGTCCAGGCTGGTGTGGTCTTCGGTGTCGGGCCGCGACGACGAGACCGCCGGCCCCTTCGCCGACGAAATCACGGAGCTGCTCAAGGCGCATGGCGGCGGCTCGATGAAGCTCGGCCTCGACCGCTGCGGCCATCTGCAGGCGCTGGCGCTGGAAAAGCGCGGCTGCGAGGTCCGGGATTGCCAGGGCGAAATTCTTGCCGTGCGGGCGGTCAAGACGCCCGAAGAGGTAAAATGCCTGCAAGTGTCGATGGCCGGCGCTGAGGCGGCCGTCTATGCGGTGCGCGAGGCGATCAAGCCCGGCGTGTCCGAGAACGACCTGTTCGCCATCATGTATCACGAGGTGATCCGCCAGGGCGGTGAGTTCATCGAGACCCGGCTCTTGACCTCGGGCCAGCGCACCAACCCGTGGTTCAACGAAGCCAGCGGCCGCAAGATCAGGCCGGGCGAACTTTTGGCGCTGGATACCGATACGATCGGCTGCTACGGCTACTATTCGGACTTCTCGCGCACCTTCCGCTGCGGGCCGGGCAAGCCGACGGATTATCAGAAATCGCTCTACCGCATGGCCCACGACCAGGTTCAGCACAACATCTCGATCGTCAGGCCGGGCATGGCGTTTCGCGAAATTGCCGAAAAGGCCTGGAAGATCCCGGACCGCTTCGTCGACCAGCGCTACACGTCTGTCATGCACGGCGTCGGCATGCATGGCGAGACGCCGTTCATCGCGCACGCCATGGACTACGAGACTTATGGCCGCGACGGGTTTGTCGCGCCCGGCATGGTGGTCAGCGTCGAGAGCTATATCGGCGAGAAAGGCGGACGCGAGGGCGTCAAGCTCGAGGACGAGATCCTGGTCACCGAAACCGGCACCGAGCTTCTGTCGCGCTTTCCCTATGAGGACGACTTGCTGGAGAAAGAAGTTTGATCCCAGCATCCACCACCAATCGAGGTGCGGTATCGCAAATCGTCGGGACTAACCGCAGCGCTCATGCTTTCGTTCAGGTGTCCGCATGAAGGGCCCGGTCTCGATCAGACGCGGCACGGTGGCCGCGGTGTTCGTCGACCTCCAGGAGGAGCACCGGCAGGACAAGCGTTACCTGGTCGAGGGTTTTGCCGACATCCTCGCCAACGTCCAGCGCCTGCAGGCGGCGGCACGGGCCAACGATGTGCTGCTCTACCATTCGGCCTATATCGTCGATCTCACCAGGGAGGCGCGGCGGTTCCATCCGGTCGATGCCAATGGCAGGTCGGCCTTCTCCGACAAGGACGATCCGCTGACGGCGATCTGTCCGGAAGTGGCGCCGGTCGCCGGCGAGATGATGCTGGTCAAAACCGAGGCCAGCGCCTTCGGTGCGGGCCCTGCCGCGGGCCGGCTCAGGGCCAAAGGAATCGAGTGGCTGGTCGTTGCCGGCGTGTGGACCGAGGCCTGCATCGACGCCACCGTCAGGGATGCGGTGTCATCGGGCTTTCGGGTGCTGCTGGTCAAGGACGCCTGCGGCAGCGGCAGCACGGCGATGCACCAGACCGCCATCCTCAACCTTGCTAACCGGCTCTATGGTGGCGCCGTGACAACCACCGACGGCGCCTGCCGGCTGATGGCAGGCGAGACGGTCGATGCATGGCAGGTCGTGGGCTCGGTGCCTTTGCGCTTCACCTATGAAAACGCCACCCGGCTATATGACGAACTCTGACGCTTTGCCGCGCCTGGTGGTACGAGGAGTCGCGCCCCGTCCACAGTTTCCTGCGCGCCCGCAATACCTTGCCGCGGGCCGGCGAAGCCTTCGCCCGCATCGTCGCCGCCATCGCCACGCTCGGCAAGGGCGAGTGGTTGTAGGGAACCCGCGAATGCCCCCTCATCCGGCCGCTTCGCGGCCACCTTCTCCCCGAGGGGAGAAGAGATCGCCACGCCGGTGCCAGCCTCTTCTCCCCGCCGGGGAGAAGGTGGCCCGAAGGGCCGGATGAGGGGGCCTTACAAGCACCCCGCTTCCACCTCTGCGGAACAGCGCACAACAACTGCGGAAGCCCGAACACTTTCCGGGCCACGCCCGCACTATCATCGCCTATGGCCAAGGGCGCCCCGCCCCCCCCACCCCCCCCCCCCCACCGGGGGCCCGGCGGCCCCCCCGAGGGGTATCCGCAGAAGTTTATACTTGGCCGAAAAACAGCTCGAAC
>NZ_JBVVQO010000019.1:0-79576 GCF_055811215.1 Mesorhizobium sp. WSM4819 | reverse complement strand
ACTCTCGCCCGCCCCCCCCGCCAACTATCTCCCCCCGGCGCCCCCCCCCGCCGCCCCCCGCCCCCCGCCCCCCCCCCCCCGCCGCGCCGGGCCCCCCGACAGGGAGGATTCGACGATGAAGTTGATGCTGACCGAAAGAGCGCTGCATCCGCAGGCCGAGCCCGTCGCCGACGGTTTTAAAAAAGGCAGCATGAACCGGCGCGAATATCTCGCCACCATGGCAGCGCTTGGCGTCAGCGCCGCCGGCGCGCTGGCGCTTGGCGGCCTTGCGCCCTCGCCGGCCAGGGCGCAGGAGCCGAAGCGCGGCGGCGTCTTGCGCGTCGCCATGAACGTCAAGGGCTGGAAGGATCCGCGCACCTTCGACGGCGTCGAAATGTCCAATGTCGCCCGCCACTGCAACGAATATCTGGTGCGCTGGAACCGCGATTTTACCTTCGAGCCGTGGCTGCTCGAGAGCTGGGAGACCAGCGACGACGCCCGCGTGCTGACGCTGCGCGTCCGCAAGGGCATCACCTGGTCGAACGGCGACACTTTCAACGCCGACGACGTCGTCCACAACCTGACGCGCTGGTGCGATGCGAGCGTTGCCGGCAATTCGGTCGCCGAGCGGATGGGGGCGCTGGTCGACGCCGCCACCAAGAAGCCGATCGATGGCGGCATCGAGCGTGTCGACGACTTTACCGTCCGGCTCAATCTGCCGAAGCCCGACATTTCGCTGATTGCCGGCATGACCGACTATCCGGCGCTGATCATGCACCGCAGCTACGACGGCGACGGCGATCCGCTGAAGGCCCTGGCGATCACCACTGGACCTTGCGAACTGGTGGCATGGGACGCCGAGGTCGGCGCCGAGGTCCGCCGCAAGGACAGACCGTGGTGGAAGGGCGATTTCTGGCTCGACGGCATCCAATGGGTCGACTACGGCTCCGATCCCAATGCGATGTTTTCGGCCTTCGAATCGGGCGAGATCGACACCAACCACGAAACCGCCGCCGATACCGTCTCGCAGACCGACGCCATGGGTCTGAGCAATTCCGAGCTTGCCACCGGCTCGACCATCGTCGCGCGCTTCAACGTCGGCAGTCCACCCTATGGCGACATCAGGGTGCGGCGCGCCGCCCAGCTCGCCGTCGACAATGCCGCAATCCTGAAGATCGGCATGGACGACCGCGGCAAGCCGGCCGAAAACCATCATGTCGGCTCGATGCATGCCGAATACGCCGATATCGGCCCGGCCGTCCGCAATGTCGACGAAGCCAAGGCGCTGCTTGCCGAGGCCGGCAAGTCCGATCACGAATACGAGCTCATCTCCGTCGATGTCGACTGGCAGAAGAACACCGGCGACGCCATCGCAGCGCAGATGCGCGACGCCGGGCTGAAGGTCAAACGGACCGTGCTGCCGGCGGCGACGTTCTGGAACGACTGGAGCAAATATCCTTTCTCCTGCACCGAGTGGCTCGGCCGGCCGCTGGGCGTCCAGGTGCTGGCGCTGGCCTACAGATCGGGCGCTGCCTGGAACGAGACCGCCTACGCCAATCCGGAGTTCGACGCCTTGCTCGACAAGGCGCTGGCCACACCCGACGCCGGCGAGCGCCGCGAGATCATGGCCAAGATCGAGCAGAATCTGCGCGACTCCGGCATCATCATCCAGCCCTACTGGCGTTCGGTCTACCGGACGTTCCGCAAGGGCGTGCATGGCTGCGAGCAGCACCAGTCTCTGGAGCAGCATTTCGACAAGGTCTGGCTCGAGGCGTGATCTTCGTTGCGAGGCACAGGGGCAATCGTTCAGGCTTTGCGCTGCCCCTCATCGCCCTGCCGGGCGCTTCTCCCCGTATAGTGACGGGGAGAAGGGGCTGGCCTCAATGCCGGTGCCCTTCCTGTGACGCTGATGATTGGGCGAAACCAGCAATGACAGCCCCTTCTCCCCGTCACTATACGGGGAGAGGATGCCGGCAGGCAGGTGAGGGGCAGCGCCGACATCAACAGTCGATCACCCCACACGCTTGGGCGCTGTGATTTGTCTGAGGTGATTGCCAGGATCCTTAGCCGGCCGCGCCAGGCCTTGAAACCTCCAGTCCAAGCCGCACCGTCTCGCGCACCAGCAGGTCCAGGTCGTCGCGCCGAGTGCGGTGGTTGTTGATCGCTACCCTGAGGCAATGCTGGCCGTGCACCGTCGTATCCGAAAGGGCGGCGATGCCGTCTTCCTGCAGCCGCAGCATGATCTCGGTGTTGAGCGCCTTCTGCCGCTCTCCCGGCAGCCCGTCGCCGCGGTAGCGGAAACAGACGATGTTGATGCTCGGTGGCGCGACGAGCTCCAGCAGCGGCTCGGCCTCGATCAGCGCGCCGAGATAATGTCCTTGCGCGATGTTCTGGTCGATCAGGCGGCCGAATTTCTCGATGCCGTGCTGCTTCAGCGCCATCCACACCTTCAGCGCGCGAAAACCGCGTGACGTCTGCAGGCCAAAATCATGCAGCCACTGGCCCGAGGCGAGGCCGCGCGGCGTCGATTCGAGATATTCCGGCGTCACCGCGAACGTGCTGCGATGCGCCGAGGCATCCCTGATCAGCACGCAGCCGACCTCGAAAGGGGCGTGCAGCCATTTGTGCGGGTCGAGCGCGATCGAGTCGGCGTGCTCGATGCCGGCAACGCGATGGGAATTTTCCGGCGCGATGGCGATCAGCGCGCCGATGCAGCCGTCGACATGGAACCAGAGGTCTTCCTGCGCCGCCAGCCTTGCCAGCGCCTGCAGATCATCGATCGCACCGGTATTCACGGTGCCGGCCGTGCCGATCACGCAGGCCGGCCGAAAACCCGCCTGGCGGTCCTCAGTGATCGCCGCCCGCAACGCGTCGATGTCGATCCGCAATCCGGCATCGGTCGGGATACGGCGCAGCGCGCGGTTGCCGAGGCCGAGCGCCTCCATCGCCTTGCGATGGCAGGAGTGAAGCTGGTCCGAGCCATAGAAACGCAGCGGCTTGTCGATGGCGGCAACGCCATGCTCGCGCACGTCGATGCCAGCCCTGGCGTTGCGGGCCACGGTCAGGCCAATGATGTTGGCCATCGAGCCGCCGCTGACCAGCGTGCCGCTGGCTGATTGCGGAAAGCCCATCATCTGCTTGCACCAGTCGACGACCTGGCTGTCCATCAGCGCTGCGGCATGGTTGCCGCCGCCGAGGTTGGAGCCCTGCACCGCCGCCAGGAAATCGCCGAGCGCCCCGGTGAAATTGCTCGACCCCATGTACCAGGACCAGAAGCGCGGATGGATGTTGCCCATCGGGTAGGCCATCACGTTGCGGGCGACCTCGCCATAGACCTGTGCCAGCGGTTGAGGCGATTGCGGCAGCGGCGCCGCGAAAAATTCTCTCACCTCCGCCGGCATGTCCTGCCACACCGGGCGTTCCCTGACATCGCGCAGATAGTCGACGGCGTCGTCGACGATCCGGTGCGACAGCGCCTGCACATCGGCCCAGTCGACCGGATCGAGCGTTTCTTCGGCAACCATGCCGGCAGTGCCGGCGGCTTTCAGCATGGCATCCATCCGCGTTGCTCCCGATGCGCACTTATTCGGCCGGGAACTGGCAGCCCGGCGTTGAGCGCGACAGCGCGATCTCCTCGGCGTCCATCTCGGCTTCGATGCCGTCGAACAGCGGCGTCGTCATGTAGCGTTCGCCGGTGTCGGGAAGCATGCACAGGATCACCGAGCCGGGTGCGGCTTTTTCCGCAATCTGGCGCGCCACGGCAAAACTGGCTCCGCCGGAAATGCCGGTGAAAATCCCTTCCTTCTGGGCCAGCGCCTTGGCCCATTTGATGCCCTCGGGCCCGGCAATCGGCACCACCTCGTCATAGAGGCTGGCGTCGACCGCCTCCTGCAGGACGTTGGGAATGAAATCCGGTGTCCAGCCCTGGATCGGGTGCGGCTCGAAGGCCGGATGGCTGGCGGCGGGTGCGCCGTCGGCGCCGCGCTGCTGCGCCTTGCCGCTGCCGATGAGCTGGGCGTTGGCAGGTTCGGCCAGCACGATCCGGGTTTCGGGACGCTCGCGGCGCAGCACGCGACCGACACCGACGACGGTGCCGCCGGTTCCGTAGCCGGTGACGAAGCAGTCGAGCCGCGATCCGGCGAAGTCGTTGATGATCTCGCGCGCCGTCGTCGCCTCGTGAATGGCGGCATTGGCGATGGTCTCGAACTGGCGGGCCAGGAACCAGCCATTGGCCTCGGCGAGTTCGAGCGCCTTGTTGTACATGCCAAAACCCTTCTGGGCGCGCGGCGTCAGCACCACCTTGGCGCCCAGCATGCGCATCAGCTTGCGGCGCTCGACGGAGAAACTGTCGGCCATCGTCACCACCAGCGGGTAGCCCTTCTGCGCGCAGACCATGGCCAGGCCGATGCCGGTGTTGCCGCTGGTTGCCTCGACGACGGTCTGGCCCGGTTTCAGGGCGCCGCTGCGCTCGCCCTCTTCGATGATGTTGAGCGCCAGCCGGTCCTTCACCGATGCCGCCGGATTGAAGAACTCGGCCTTCACATAGATCGTCACATGATCGGGGCCGAGATTGTTGACCCGGATCACCGGCGTGTCGCCGACCGTGTCGACAATGCTGTCGAACAGGCGGCCGCGCCCGGCCGTGGTCCTGATTTTCCGTTGCTGCAACATGTCTGCTCTCCCCTTATTGTTGTCGTCACGACGTGTCGTCGTCACGAGCCGGTTACAAACCGGCGGCTTGGGCGGCGAGGTTTCGAGACCTTGCCGCAGTATGGTTCCGGTGCCGTCAACGCGGCCCGGAACGGTGGCAATGCCGGCAACCGACGCGGAAAATTCGTTGCCGGATGCACTCGATCGCTTTCGATGGTAAAGCAAAGGACAACTGGCCAGCGTGGGAGCAAGCGTGGAAACGCACGTGGAATCCGCTCGATCGAGCCTGGACGGCGCAGCGGCCGGGCTGTCCGTGCGGCTGTTCGGGCCGCTGACGGTCATCCGCGACGGCGCCACCGTGCAACTGCCGGCATCGCGCAAGCTGCGCGCGCTCTTCACCTATCTGGCGCTCGCGCCGCATGCCGTCGGCCGCAGCCGTCTGTGCGAGCTTTTGTGGGATGTGCCGAACGATCCGCGCGGCGAGCTTCGCTGGTGCCTCAGCAAGCTCAGGGGCATTCTTGACGAACCGGATCGCCACAGGATCGAAACATCAGGCGACACGGTCGCGCTCGATCTGGAGGGCATTTCCGTCGACGCCGTCGATGTCGCCTCGGCCGCCGCCAGCGGCATCGAGACGCTTGATCTTGAGCGGCTGCAGGCCCTGTCCAGACTATTCGTCGGCGACTTCCTCGACGGGCTGGAGATCGACCGCAGCCCGCATTTCAACAGCTGGCTTATCGCGCAACGCCGCCGCTTCAGCTCGTGGCACGCCGCCATTCTGGAACAGCTGGTCAGCAAGCTGCCGGCGGATGCCGACGAAATGTCCGCGCATCTGGAGACATGGCTAGAACTCAATCCGTTCGACGAACGCGCGCACGTGGCTCTTCTGACAAGCCTGGCGCGACGCGGGCAGATCGCCGCCTGCGAGGACCATCTTGCCTCGGCGGCGCAGCTGTTTGCTTCGGAGGATCTGGATTTCGGACGCGTTCGTGAGGCATGGCGGTCGATCCGCAGCGAACGAACTGCCGCGACGCTCCGGGCGCAGCCGGCGCTGTTGCCGGCAGCCGCGCAAGCGTCAATTGTGCTTCCCCATGCCGATACTGCTACGTCGAAGGCCTCGCTCGCGGTGATGCCGTTTGTCGAGGAAGCCGGGATCGGCGGCCCTCGCGGCTGCCCCTCTCGCGGTGGATTGGCCGACGGCCTGACCCACGACATCATCACCCGTTTGGCCAAGCTCAGGGATTTCTTCGTCATCGCCCGCGGCTCGGTCTTTGCGCTGGCCGAAAAGAACATCGCGCCGGAAGATGCCGGCCGGCGACTCAACGTCGACTACGTCGCCACCGGGACCGTGCGCAGCCAGGCTGGCCGTGTCGCGGTCAGCGTCGAACTTGTCGAGGTGCGCACGGCGAGGATCGTCTGGGCCGAGACCTTCGAACGCAGGCCCGACGACATCTTTGCCGTCCTCGACGACATCGGCGACAGCATCGTCTCGTCGATCTCGGCCGAGATCGAGATGGTCGAGCGCAACCGCGCCATGCTGAAAGCCCCCAGCTCGCTGAATGCCTGGGAGGCTTACCATCGCGGCCTCTGGCACATGTATCGCTTCACCCGCACGGAAAACGAGCAGGCCCGGCATTTCTTCGACATGGCCCTGAAGCTCGATCCGACCTTCGCCCGCGCCTATGCCGGCCTGTCCTTCACCCATTGGCAGAACGCCTTTCAGCGCTGGGGAGACCGCGACCAGGAAAGCGCGCTCGCCTTCGAGACCGCCGGCCAAAGTCTTCTGGTCGACGATCACAATCCGGCCGCGCACTGGGCCATGGGCCGGGCGCTGTGGTTGCGCGGCGAGCAGGACGGCTCGCTCATCGAGTTGGAACGGGCCGTCGATCTCAGCCCCAACTTTGCGCTCGGTCACTACGCGCTTTCGTTTGTCCACTCGCAGTCGGGTGATCCGAACGCGGCGATCGGTTCATCCGATCACTCGCGCCATCTAAGTCCGTTCGATCCGCTGCTGTTCGGCATGCTCGGCGCCAGGGCGATGGCGCATGTCCGTCTCGGGCAGTTCGACGAGGCCGCCGAATGGGCGCTGAAGGCCGCCGCCCGTCCCAACGCGCATGCCATCATCCTGGCGATCGCGGCGCACTGCCTTGCGCTGGCGGGGCGGCTTGACGAGGCCCGCACTTTCGCGGCCGCCATCCGCAAGACGCTGCCGAACTACTGTGCCGACGATTTCATCGCCACCTTCCGCTTCGAGCCGAACGCCGCAGCCCTGTTCCGGCAAGGCGCCAGGCGCATCGGCTTGGGGTGAACCAACCCACGCGGCCCTGTTTCGGCCTACCGAAGTCGTGGTGGTTTATGCCAATCGCCAGCGTTGGAGATTAGTCTGCCCGACCGGCCGGCAGCGAAGGTCCACAGCACTTTCAGCGGCGAATCTCAGTGGCAATCGCAAACCTCCAGGATTTAGCCGAAACACCCCTCCCTTCGTCATCCCAGGGCGGAGCAGGAGCGAAGCGACGTCGCGGAGACCCTGGGATCCATGCCGTTACATCAGAGCGTCACGACGGTGCAGAACCTTTTATGGCGGAGCGAGGCGCCCCCCTCTGTCCTGCCGGACATCTCCCCCACAAGGGGGGAGATTGGCAGCTTGGGCGCACCGCTCCTGCAACGGTGGCGGTTCGCGAAGGCGGAGATGACGGCCGATCTCCCCCCAAGTGGGGGAGATGTCCGGCAGGACAGAGGGGGCGCGAAGGATCACTACAGATCAGCATTTATCCTGAGCCGCTGCATTCTCGCGCTTCTCTCAGCATAGCTTGCCGCAATTATATGCCGAGCATCGACTTGGCTTGGTTGAGCGCAGCCTCCGACCCTGCATGATCGCCGGCGGCGTGCAATTTCTCGCCTTGGGCGCGCAGTTCCTTGACTTTGTTCATGTCGGCCTCGGCAAGCGTCGCGGTCGGCAACGCCGCGTCGATCGCGGCCATGATGGTCGGGCATGAATTTGCAAAGGCTGCCGCAGGAACGACCGCCAGGAAAACCGCGAGCGAAATTGATCGTAACATGGACGTTTCTCCCTTGCCGGAACGCGCAATTTCGCCGACCGGCGCAGGAATGGTACAGCGAATGCCCGAACCTGCCAATCGCGATGATGCCGCTGGGTTGAGACACGCTGCCGTCGGCCGGGCTTTTTCTCCTAGTGTCTGAACCTCGCCGCGGCTGGTCGCCACCAATCGTCACCTCCGAAGCCGACGCCAGGTTCGCGGCAATCGTCAGATCGCCGCAAAATCCTTCGACCAGAGCGGATCAGGTGGGCTGAACGGATTTGACATTGCCTTCGGTATCGACAAGGCAGCTTGTCTTCTTGCCGCTGGCATCGAGTTCGACCCGATAGGTTGTGGAATCGATCTTGCTCGACGAAACCGGAAGTATTTTGCTGCTGTCGGCACCGCTCGCCTTGGCGGCTGCGTCGGCGCAAAGCAGCTGAAGGTCGGCCGGGGCCGTCTCGACCTGGGTCCTGGACATCTGGTCCTGAGGCGGCGGCGGCGGCGGCGTGCTGACGCAAGCGCTCAGGGCCCCCGCCAGGAATCCAATTGCTGTTGCCCGGATCGAAGTTCTCACTGCAGGTTTTGCCGACATTGCTTGTCCCTCTCCGAATGCCGCTTCACACACCCCGGCTTCACACACCCCGGCTTCAAACACCCTTGTAAAGTGCCGCCCCCTGCATGAGAACGATGACCTTGGCCCCAACCTTGACGCGCGATGCCAGGTCGGTGATGTCGTCGTTCCGCATCCGGATGCAGGCTGATGACACGTCGAGCCCGATCGTCCACGGCTCCGGCGTGCCGTGTATCCGGTAGATCGTGTCCTGGTCGCGCTCATACAGATAGAGCGCCCTGGCGCCGAGCGGGTTGTCGGGCCCTCCCGGCATGCCTCCCGCATGTTTGACAGCATTCGGATCGCGAGCGACCATTTCGGCCGGCGGCGTCCAGGTCGGCCATTCCGCCATGCGGCCGACGCGCACGATTCCGGCCCATCCAAAGCCTTCCCGGCCGACGCCAATACCGTAGCGCATGGCGCGCTGACCCGGCTGCACAAGGTAGAGAAAATGCTGGTTGCCGTCGATGATGATCGTACCGGGCGCTTCCGCGGTGCGGAACTTGACCATCTGCGGGCGAAACGCCTCTGGCACTTGATTATGCGCGGCATAGTATTTGCGCGCCTTGGCGCGGTCATAGTCCACCCATTTGCGGGTTTTCGGATCGAAAACCTGGGTTCCGGCCGCCAGCGCCGCCACCGCGACAAGACCGAGCGCTACCGCGACAATTGCCGTCAGGCAGCGCCGCTGGAGAGCGGTGCGTCCCGCGATCGTCAGCTTTCCGGTCATGGATTTGCCCACCCTTGCACCCGAGCGCCCTGCGCGGCGACCCATTGTCTGGCGTACTCGTAAGGATCCTGGCGCTCCACCTGGAGCGCATAACTCATCTTGGTGGCGTCCTCGGGCTTGAGGGCGACCCGTTCCAGGAACGCGACCACCTTAGGATATTTCTTGCGCAGCGAGGTGGCGTAAGCGATGTGGAAATGTGCCGTATCCCATGACACCGGCGCGCTGGACTTCGAGACCCAGAGCGGATCCTCGGAAGGCAGCACGATATTCCACTTTGCCGGGTCAAAAGGCGGCTCGGCAAGCCGGACAATTTCGTGCAGTTCAAACACGTGATGCGGCGCATAGCAGGCAAACACCATCGGATGAGCCGTGGCAACCGCGGCATCGACAGCCGCCATTCCGACGTCCTCCGGCGTCTCCAGCAATGTCATTGTCTCGGCGTAGCCATAGCTGTTGGCGCGGACACGCTCGATCGCCGTCGAGGACCAACCCTCGGCGCCAATCCAGAGTTCTCCGCGTCCGTCCCGATCCGTGTCCAACGCGGCGGTTTTGCGCGGGTCGGTGAGATCCGAAATGTCGCGGATGCCAAATTTGTCGGCAGTTTCGCGGGTGGCGCATATCCCCTGCCATGCCGGCACACCGATGGGACTGATGGCTACCGTGCCGGCGCCGTCGACATACTTCTTCACCAGATTGTCCAGGTTGGGCAGCCAGATTTCGGGATGAATATCCACCTCGCCCGAATCGAGGCCGGCAAAGGCAATGAGCGTCCCCATCTCGCGCACATCGGCATCGAGCCCGAAATGTTGCTTCAGGCTGACCTTGAGAATGTTTGCCGTCGCCTGGCCCGACGGCCAGTTCGGCATTGCAATGACGAGATCAGCCGCGTGGACCGGAACCGCCAGCATCGTCAATGCCGCCAGCGACATTCTCCGCAGGCACCGCCGAAATCGGTTGTGCATTTCTTTCCCCTCGTTTCGGTGCCGAAAAGAACCGGGACGGGAACAATCTGTCACGGCAAGCACCGGGTTGTGACACCAGCCCCATCTTCTGACGGCAGCTGCTGAAGGTGCAGCAGTGCATTCGCCAAGGAGAGCGCCGTCACATGCCGCCCCTGCACGCTACTCGATGACATTCCGTATGGGAAGATGCTCACAACCGCGGCCGCCGCGCGCCAACCTGGAGATGTCCGCAGGCATGCGCCTTACGAACCAGGGGGCGTATCAGGACGTCTTGTTGGGTGAGGTTATTCGCAAGGCGACAGCACCTTTGTGTAGCAGCTGATGACCCGGAAACCTAAGGTTTCCAGGAAATCAAGAGCTTACAAAGGGATTGGTGCCCAGAAGAGGACTCGAACCTCCACTCCTTGCGGAACACGGACCTGAACCGTGCGCGTCTACCAATTCCGCCATCTGGGCTGGTGCGGGCTCTTTAGGCGGGCAAACGGTGAGTGTCAACGCGCTTTTTTGAAAGCTGCCCCGCCGGCTCAGCCGGCCAGCACTTCCTTGGATGCCACCGTCGAATCGGCGTTGAGCCTGTAGATGACCGGCACGCCGGTGCCGAGCTCCAGCCTGACGATCTCCTCGCCCGACTTGCCGTCCAGCGCCATGATCAGCGCGCGCAGCGAATTGCCATGCGCCGCGACCAGGACTGTGCCGCCGCGCAGTACATGCGGCTGCAGGTCGTGCAGATAATAGGGCCAGACGCGCGCGCCGGTGTCTTTCAGGCTTTCGCCGCCGGGCGGCGGCACGTCGTAGGAGCGGCGCCAGACATGCACCTGCTCCTCACCCCATTTCTGGCGCGCGTCGTCCTTGTTGAGGCCGGAGAGGTCGCCATAGTCGCGCTCGTTCAGCGCCTGGTCGCGAATAGTCTCGAGATCGCTCTGGCCGACGGCGTCGAGAATGTGCTGGCAGGTCTTCTGCGCCCGGATCAGCGACGAGGTGAAGGCGATGTCGAATTTCATGCCGCGCGCCTTCAGCTTGGCGCCCGCCTCCGTGGCCTCGGCGTGGCCCAATTCGGTCAGGTCGACGTCGCGCCAGCCGGTGAAAAGGTTCTTCAGGTTCCATTCGCTCTGGCCATGGCGCACGAGCACGAGAGTTCCCGACATTTTTGCTCCTTCAGTTTGGTGGATGAGATCGTCTCAGGCGAGTCCGAGCACGTCGCGCATCGAATACAGGCCCGGCTTCCTGCCGCGCGCCCACAGTGCGGCCTTGACCGCGCCGCGGGCGAAGATCGCCCGGTCCTCGGCGTGATGGGCAAGCGTGATGCGCTCGCCGGTGCCGGCCAGCAGAACACTGTGGTCGCCGACCACCGAACCGCCGCGCAGCGTGGCGAAGCCGATCGAGCCGGTCTTGCGCACGCCGGTATGGCCGTCGCGCGACCGCACGCTGTTCTCGTCAAGGTCGATGCCGCGCCCGGCGGCGGCGGCTTCACCGAGCAGCAGCGCCGTGCCCGACGGCGCATCGACCTTGTGCCGGTGATGCATTTCCAGGATCTCGATATCGAAATCGTCGGCATCGAGCGCGCGCGCCGCCTGCTCCACCAGCACCGCCAGCAGATTGACGCCGAGGCTCATATTGCCTGACTTGACGATCGTCGCGTGGCGCGCCGCCGCCGCTATCTTTGCATTGTCGTCCGCCGAGCAGCCGGTGGTGCCGATGACATGGGCGATGCGCGCCTGCGCCGCATAGCCGGCGAATTCGACGGTCGCCGCCGGGCTGGTGAAATCGAGGACGCCGTCGGCGCTGGCGAAAGCCGGCAGCGGATCGTCGCCGATCACCACGCCGATAGTGCCGATACCGGCCAGTTCGCCGGCATCCTTGCCGAGATGCGGCGAGCCGGCCCGCTCGATCGCGCCGGCGACGCGGGCGCCCGGAATGGTGTGGATGGCGCGGATCAGCGCCTGGCCCATCCTTCCAGCCGCGCCGACCACCACCAGGCCCATTTCACTGACGGGCGGGTCGTTTGTGGCCGTACCGCTCATAAATTTCTCCCAATCGCTTTTTTCGCGCGCCGCAGCAGAGTTTGGATTGGCTTGCCGTCGTCGACAAGCCCCAGCCCCTTGTTGCCCTGCACCCGGTGGAACCGGGCATAGACGCTGTGCGGGTCGGCCATCAGCGAGGCATGCGTGCCTTGCTCGACCAGCCGGCCCTGTTCCAGCACGATGATATGGTCGGCATTGACCACGGTCGACAGCCGGTGCGCAATGACGATGGTCGTGCGCCCCGCCATGATCTGGGTCAGCGCCTGCTGGACGCGCGCTTCCGCTTCGTTGTCGAGTGCTGAGGTCGCTTCGTCGAGCAGCAGGATCGGCGCCTGCCGCACGATGGCGCGAGCGATCGACAGGCGCTGGCGCTGGCCGCCCGACAGCGTCAGGCCGCCTTCGCCGACAGGGGTGTCATAGCCCTGCGGCTGCTGGCGGATGAAGCCATCGGCCTCGGCCTGTTGCGCGGCCAGCTCGATCGCGGCGTCGCTGGCGCTCAGCCGCCCGTAGCGAATGTTGTCGCGAATGCTGCCTTCGAACAGATAGGGCTGCTGCGAGACATAGGCGATGCAGCGGCGCAGCGACTGCTTGGTGACTTGCGAAATGTCCTGGCCGTCGACCTCGATGCTGCCCGCCTCGACATCGTAAAAACGCTGCAGCAGCGCCACCAGCGTCGACTTGCCGGCGCCCGAGGCGCCGACGATGGCCGTCATCTTGCCGGCGGCGGCAACGAAGCTGAGATCCTGCAGCACCGGGGCGTCGGCGACATAGCCGAACGACACATTGTTGAAGCGCACCTCGCCCCGGGCGATCTTCACTTCGGCCGCGCCGGGCGCGTCGCCTTGCTGCGGCTCGAGGTCGAGCAACTCGTAGATCATGCGCGCATTGACCAGCGCCCGTTCCATGCCGACCTGCATGCGCGCCAGCCGCCGGGCCGGGTCGTAGGCGAGCAGCAGTGCGGTGATGAAGGAAAACACCGCGCCGGGCGGCTGGCCGCCGACGGCTGCCCGGTAGCCGGAATAGGCGATGACGCCGGCGACGGCGAAACCGGCCAGCATGTCGGAGATCGGCGATAACCGTTCCGAGACGCGGGCGATGCGGTTTGCCCGCTGCTCGGCGCCAGCGACAAGATCGCTGATGCGGCGCGACAGCTCGTCCTCCAGCGTAAACGCCTTGACGATGGCGATGCCTTGCGTCGCTTCCTGCATGGCGCCGATCAGCCGCGCGTTTATCTGCACGGCTTCGCGCGTGGCACCCCTTATTCTGCGGGTCAGATAGACGACGGTGTAGATCAGCGGCGGCCCGATCAGCAGCGACATCAGCGACAGCATCGGATCCTGCCAGATCATGACGCCGATCAGCGCGATCAGCGATACGGCGTCGCGTGCCAACGATGTCAGCGTCATCGACAGCAGGTCGCGGATGCCGTTGACGTTCTCGTTGACCTGGGCGGCCAGCCGTCCCGAGCGCGTGTCGTTGAAGAAATTGATGCCGAGCTTCATCAGATGGGCGAAGATGCGGCGCTGGTAGCGCGCCACCAGATTGTTGCCGATCCTGGCCAGCGTCACCGCCTGGCCGTAGGTGGCCAGCCCGCGCAGCATGAAGGCGCCAAGGATCAACAAGCAGATCAGCGCGATGAGATCGCCGCGCTGCTGGTAGAATATCTGGTCGACGACATCCTTCATGATCCAGGCGGTGAAGGCGGTCGTGGCCGCAACCATCACCAAGCACAGAACGGCCAGAACATAATACCAGCGATAGTCGCGGCCGTTCTCGGCGAGGATGCGGCGGATCACCGCCACGACCTCGCCGGGCCGGGCTTTGGCTTGGTGGTTTGGGGCTTGGGTGTTTGGCGACTGGTTCAAGTCGTAATCGTTCCGTGACGTCGGTCCGGGCTCCGCGGCCGGGTTAATTCGGCAATCCTCTTAGCGCCCCGGTGCCGGCTTGCCTATGGCCGAGGCCGGCAAAAACTCTGTGGGTCAGGCCCGCCAGCGTCGCCCCGCCGTCTGGACGCCGAACAGCGATGGGTTTCTGGCATAGGCGGCAAGGCCGGAAAGCGCTGCCAGCGGATGGGTGATCACATAGACCGGCATGGTGCGCATCAGCTCGCTGTGCGGCGCCTTGTCCTCGAAGGCGGCGCGGAAATTGCCTGACTTCAGCGCCGGCAGGATTTTCTGCGCGATGCCGCCGGTCAGGAAGACGCCGCCGCGGCTCATGAACACCAGCGCAAGGTCGCCGGCGGTGCGCCCGAGGCAGGTGACGAACAGCGACAGCGCTTCCTCGGCCACCGGATCCGACTTCGCCAGCGCCGCGGCGGTGACCTCGGCCGGCGTGGTCAACGGCGCCGGCTTGCCGTCCGCCCTGGCCACCGCCCGGTAGGCATTGACCAGGCCGCGCCCGGACAGGATCTGTTCGCCGGAGATTCTGCCCTCGAGCTTCTCGATATGCGCAAACACCTGGAAATCGCGCGGCGAGCGCGGCCCGATATCCATGTGCCCGCCCTCGCCGGGCACCGGTATCCAGTGGTTCAGCGCGTGGACCAGGCCGGCGACGCCAAGCCCGGTTCCGGGGCCAAGCACCACGCGCCCGGCATTGGGCTCCGGCGCATCGCCGCCGATCTTTTCCATATGCTCTTCGCCGAGCGCCACGACGGCCAGCGCCTGCGCCTCGAAATCATTGAGCACCACGACGTCGCCGAGGCCGAGGCTGGCAAACATTTTTTTTGGCTTGACGATCCACGGGCAGTTGGTGAGCGGGATCTCGTCGCTGTCGACCGGGCCGGCCACCGCCAGCACGGCGGAGTTGGGCCGCACCGACGAACGGTCGAGCACCGCCGCCTGAATCGCTGAGTCGATGGTGTTGAAATTGGCGGTCTGGACGATCTGCGGTTCGGTTGGTTCCGAAGTCGCGTCGAGCACCATCGAAAAGCGCGCATTGGTGCCGCCGATGTCGCCGATCAGGACCGGAAACTGCAGCACGGTGTCGTCGTCGCCTGGCATGCTCTCGTCCGTCCCGGTTCCCAGTGGCGTTCCGCCGTTCTTTTGTTGACTAGCGCATGACCCGGGAAAGGGAAAGTCGCTTCAGGGGAGAGCGTTGGCGCTGCCCCTCACCTGCCTGCCGGCATCCTCTCCCCGTATAGTGACGGGAAGAGGGACGCTCTCATCGATGGTTTCGCCAATCTCCAACGCTGCAAGAACGGCGCCAAGGCAGCGGCCAGCCCTTTCTCCCCGTCACTATACGGGGAGAAATGCCCGGCAGGGCAATGAGGGGAGGCGCCGACCCCAACAGTTGGTTGTCTCCAACATTAGCTGGCCTCAATACCCCGGCCGGGGTCGCGGCAGCGGAATGCCGATCTCGGGCGTTTCGGCGTATGCGTTGGCCGTGGCCGGGAGGGCTGCCGCGCCGCTTGCCGATGCCCGTGCCGGCGACGGAGCCTTGGTGAGAACGGGTGCAGCCGCGACCGGCACGCCGTCCTCGCCATAATAGTCGCCATAATAGGTGACCGCCTCCGTCGAAGCCGGATTTGGCCCGTCGAGCACGGCCTGGCATGCTGCGGGCAGGCTCGCCATCGTCATCAGGTCGCGCGCTTTCGGCCTGTCCGGGTTCTTGTTGGGGCGCCACGGCTCCTCGGTGAACCACCATGCCAGCGACTGGTCGCAGCCGTCGCCTGGCGCGGTGTTTTCCTGCGCCTTGCATTTGGGCGAGCCGGGCTGGCAGCCGATGCGGATGTGGAAGTGATAGTCGTGGCCCCAGAACGGCCTTACCTTGCGCAGCCATCCACGGTCGCCTTTCACCGTGTCGCAGAGCTTCTTCTTGATGCCGGGATTGACCAGGATGCGCTCGACTTCCGCATAGCTTGCCGCGCGCTTCAGCAGCCGCGTATGCGCCGGCGCCCAGAGCGCATCTTTCACCAAATGGGTCTTTTCATCGACAAGCAAGGTGGCGCTCATGTTTTCGCGCTGCTCGAGCGAAAGCTTGCGGTCGGGCATTGGCGTCAGCCAGATGTCTGCGTCGAGGCCGATCTGGTGCGAGGCATGGCCGGTCAGCATCGGGCCGCCGCGCGGCTGCGAAATGTCGCCGACCAAAATGCCGGGCCAGCCATCGGCCGCGGCATCGCGCGACAGTTTCTCGATCAGCGCGATCATCGTCGGATGGCCCCAGCGGCGGTTGCGCGAAGGCCGCATCACCTCCCATTTCGGGCCGTTCAGGGGTATGGCGACGCCGCCGGCAAAGCAGCCCTTGGAATAAAAACCGATCGACTGCGGCGCAGCCACGGCCGGCAGCTTTTTGGCGCCGAACAGGTTTTTCGCCAGCTCTTCGGCCGTCGCAGGTCGCGCTGCAAGCCCCGCCAAGGCGAGGACGGCGAGTGCTGCTAATGCATGTCGCCCAAAAGTGCGCAGCGGTTTTGCGACAACGACATGCATAAACAGAGATCTAAAGCGCGTTGCGACACGCTTCAGCAGCAGCGATTTGCCGGGCAATGGTCGCTTCAACATCGTCATGAAAGCAGAACCCCTCTGCAAATTGGGTCGAATCATAGCACGCTCGGCGCGCGATTTCGATCACGACCGCTTCATCGGGCTGCGCGCCTCGCCATCGCGCCAGTTGCCCAAAACCCACATATGGTCGAAGGCCGACCGGTAGTCGGGAAAGCGGAAGCGATAGCCGGCCGCCTTGATAGCCGTGTTGGCGACGCGCTTGTTCTCGCCATAGAAGGACCGCGCCATCGGCGAAAGTTGGGCGGTCTCGAACGGAATTTCCGGCGGCGGTGTGACGCCCATCAGCCCTGCGGCATAGGTGACGACGTCCTGCGGCGGCGCCGGCAGGTCGTCGGCGACATTGAAGATGCCGCCACTGGTGTGCTTGAGCAGATGCCAAAGCGCCCCCGCAATGTCGTCGCAATGGATGCGGTTGAACACCTGGCCCGGCTTGATCAGCCGCCGCGCGGTGCCGTTTTCCAGATTGACCAGGGCATTGCGTCCCGGCCCGTAGATGCCGGAAAGCCGCAGGATCGCCACCGGCCGGGCGATGTCTCGACCCAGCTTTAGCCAGTCCTGCTCGGCGGCGACACGCAGCATCGAGCGCTTCGACAGCGGCCTGCATTCGGAGGTCTCGTCGACCCAGCCGCCGCCATGGTCGCCGTAGACGCCGACGGTGGAGAGATAGGCGATCCATTCGAGCGCCGGCATCTTCGCGATTGCCTGGCGCGCCGCATTCAGCACCGGGTCGCCGGCCTCTTCCGGCGCCACCGAGACGACGAGGTGGGTTGTTTTCTCGAGCGCGTCGCTGATTTCAAGCGTCAGCGCGCCATCGAAAAGCAGCGGCTGGATTCCGGCTTGCCGCAGCGCTTCGAATTTCTCCGCTGCGCGTGTCGTGCCAAGGATCGTGCCGGCATCCTTGCTGGCGCGGGCAAATGCCTTGCCCGAATAGCCGGCGCCGAAAATGAGGATCTGCTTCTCGCTCATGCATGCGCCTCGATCTGGTTTGCCAGCGCCAGGCGCCATTCGCGTCGCACGGCCTCGTCGCCTTCTGCTTTCACCGCAGCGGTGGCCGATTTGGCGAAATCCGAAGCCGGCACAAGCCGTGACAGCGCCCATACCGCTGCGCCGCGCACCAGCGGCGAGGCGTCACCGAGCAGCGCACGCACGGCGTTTCCGAGCGAGGGTTCGCCGGAATTGCCGGCGGCGATCAGCACGTTGCGGACAAAGCGGTCGCGACCGATGCGCTTGACCGGCGAACCGCTAAAGAACGACCGGAAGGAAGCGTCGTCGAGCGCCAACAGATCGGCGAGCGGCGGCTCGCGCAAGTCCGCGCGGGCGACGAGCTTTGCCTCGGACGCTGCCCGGGCAAACTTGTTCCATGGGCAGGCGGCCAGGCAATCGTCGCAGCCATAGATGCGGTTGCCGATTTTTTCGCGGAACTCGTGCGGGATCGGCCCCTTGTTCTCGATGGTGAGGTAGGAGATGCAGCGGCGCGCATCGAGCCGGTAGGGAGCCGGAAAGGCGTCGGTCGGGCAGGCGTCGAGACAGGCGCGGCAGGAGCCGCAATGGTCGTCCTCGGGCATATCGGGCGCAAGCTCGGCCGTGGTGAAGATGGTGCCGAGGAACAGCCAGGAGCCGTGCTCGCGGCTGACCAGATTGGTGTGCTTGCCTTGCCAGCCGAGGCCGGCGGCTTCAGCCAGCGGCTTTTCCATCACCGGGGCGGTATCGACGAACACTTTTACGTCGCTCCCCGAGCGGGCCACGATCTTGCCGGCGATCTCTTTCAGCCGGCCTTTCATCACGTCGTGATAATCGCGGTTCTGCGCATAGGCCGAGATCGCGCCGCGCTCGCGCTTCGCCAGCACCGCGCGCGGGTCGTGGTCCGGCCCGTAGTTCATGGCCAGCACGATGATCGAGCGAACCTCAGGCCAAAGTGCCGTCGGCTCGCCGCGGCGCTCGAGCGTCTCGGCGATCCAGCCCATCGAACCGTGAAAGCCGTCGGCGACGAATGCGGCAAGCCGGGCCGGCGCCTGCGGGATGGCATTTGGCGCGGTGACGGCAACGGCATCGAAACCGGCGCGCCGAGCCTCGCGGTCGATCAGCGCGCGCAGGTTTTGCGCTCTAGAAATCGAGGTCCGCATAATGTGATACCGGCGAAAGGCCGCGCACCCGGTCGGACAATAGCGGCCGGAACGATGGCCGTGATTTCACCCGTGCATACCATTCGCGCGCGGCAGCATGTTCACGCCAGTCGATCTCGCCGAGATAGTCGAGAACGGACAACGCAGCCGCAGCCGCGAGGTCGGCATAGGTGACCTTGTTGCCGGCCAGCCAATGGCGTGTGCCGGCCAGCCAGTTGGTGTATTTCATGTGCTGGCGGATATTGGCGCGCGCTGCACGGATCGCCGCCGAATCGGGCGATCCGCCGCCCGCCGTTTCCGGCATGACCGGCTTCAGCACGCGCTCGCGCACCAGATGCCGCGTCACCTCGCTATCGGCCTTGCTGAGATACCAGTCGATCAGCCGGCGGATTTCGGCGCGCCCCATCGGGTCCTCGGCGAACAGCCGCTTGTCGCGCTTGAGCACGCCGCGCGTCTCGTCGAGATATTCGCCGATGACCATGGCGCCGACGATCGGCACGTCGCCTTCGGCAAGCAGGATCGGCAGCGTGCCTGCCGGGTTCAGCGCCAGGAACTCCTTGCGCCGCATCCACGGCTTTTCCTCGATCAGCGCCAGCTCCTCGCCATACTCGCCGAAAGCGAGGCGAACGAACCGGCAGGTGGCGAACATCGGGTGGTGGAAAAGCGTCAGCATGGTCCCGCGATAATAGAGCGCACTGGCAAATCGCCGGCTGCGCCGGTAAGTCTTGGCCGCCCCAATTCAAAGGGCCGTCAGGGTGCTGCGACCTATAGGAGGAGTTCCGCGCCATGACAAGCAAGCCGTTCTTCAAGCCCTCACTCGAACGCCGAGGTTTACATGGAAAGCCAGACCATCGTCGAGGCGCTGCTGCTCGGGATGATCGAGGGCATGACCGAGTTCATTCCGGTCTCGTCGACTGGCCATATCCTGCTTGCCGGCCACTTTCTCGGCTTCCATTCGACCGGCAAGGCGTTTGAGATCCTGATCCAGCTCGGCGCCATACTGGCTATCCTCAGCGTCTATTTCCATCGTCTGTGGCAGATGCTGGTCGATCTGCCGCGTGATCGGGTGACGCGGCATTTCGTTCTCGGCATCCTCGTCGCCTTTCTGCCGGCGGCCGTCATCGGCGCGCTGGCGCATGGCTTCATCAAGACGGTGCTGTTTGAATCGCCGAGGCTGATCTGCGTCATGCTGATCATCGGCGGCCTGGTCCTGCTGTGGGTGGATCGCTTCAAGCCGAAGCCGCTCTATCACGACGTCGAGCGGTTTCCGCTCCGGCTCTATCTGCAGATCGGACTGTTCCAGTGCCTTTCGCTGATCCCCGGCACGTCGCGTTCCGGTTCGACGATCGTCGGCGCGCTGCTTCTGGGCGTCGACAAACGCGCGGCTGCGGAATTCTCCTTCTTTCTCGCCATGCCGACGATGGTCGGCGCCTTCGCCTTCGACCTGTTCAAGAACCGCAATGTGCTGACCAGCGCCGATCTGCCCATCATCGCCGCCGGTTTCATCGCCGCCTTCGTCGCGGCGCTTATCGTCGTGCGCTTCCTGCTCAACTACGTCTCGCGCCACGGCTATTCGCTGTTCGGCTGGTGGCGGCTGGTTATCGGCACCGTCGGCCTGGCGGCGCTGTTCGTCCGGGGGTGAGGCGGCACGCTTATTTTGTCGCCAAGGGCTCTATTTGTTCGTTTGGCCTAACAATGTCGGCTGATGGTGGGGGACGACCAGCGTAGACCCGCCCCTCCAACCCAAGCCGTCATCGCGGGGTCGTTCTCACCCGCTTGAATGCATCTGATGGCCGAATCGACTGTGTTCACCACTCTTCAGAACTTTTTCACGCCGATATCATGACTTCGAACGAGCCCTCGCGTCCTCTCTCCCACGACGTTCCCACACGGTTCTGGCGTCGAACTGAGGAGATAAAGGATGATCAACCGCATCTTGGGAGTTCTCGTGATCGGCGCCGCGACCACCGCGTCCGCTGGTGATGGTCTGAGCCGCCACATTCTCGAACGGGCAGCAAGCTGTTGGCCTACGCAGACGGCGATGCGCGGGATCAGCTTCAGTGCAGATGTCCGCGTCAGTTTCACCCGCGAGGGTCAAGTCAGTGCCATCCAGATCATCGACGTTGCGCCGCAGACCGAGACGTTCAAGGGCTTGGCCAGGGATTTCGCGGACGCATTGAAGCGTTGTGGCCCGTACGCCACCGAAGGCATGAGCGAAATGAACCTCAATCTCTCATGGCCTCTGTAAACGCAGCGAAGTGCTGCTACTTCGCGACCGAGAATTCGTAACGCTTGACGCGAGACAGAAGTATGTATTCGTTCGGGGCTCCGGGCGTCACGCTCAGGTTGCGGAACACGGCGCCACAGCCCGTCAGTTTACGCGGATAGGCGGTGCACAGGCTGTCGCCCTGCACCCACATTCGACCGGTCACGACCTCCTCACCAACTGTTCGGGTCACGCTGCCGTCTGCCGCAATCACAGCATGGTAAGCCAAGACATCGGGCAGAACCTGGCGTCCCGTCAGCTCGTGTCCGATCATGAGATTGCCGATGTCGACGCCATTCATCCGTTCAGCGGATTCGGGTTCCATTCCGGCAGGAAGCTCAGAAACCCCTGCCTTCCTCAAGCCATCGAGCAGGCGAACGATATCTTCCTGTCGCTTGTAGACGAAGAACTGCTGCGCGATCAGCAGGTTCGGTTGACCCTCCTGCCTTTCCGACAGCACGCTTCGGAGCTGCTCCAGGGCTGAGGCCGCTTCCGGCAGGCGATCGAGATGCGCAAGCGCTGCGACAAGAACATGCAGGCCGTAGAACTTCGTCCAGGGATTGGGCGACCGAACATCGACCTGCTCAAGCTGCGCGACCGCCTCCTCGTAGCGGCCCTGGCCGAACGCCGCCAAGCCAGCCTGATAGTGTCGCCACTCCGTCCACCCGGGATCGACGCGTAGGGCCGCCTCGAGAAAGGTTCGCCCCTCAGCCGGCCTGCCGTTGAAGATGAGGGCCTGGCTCAGCCCTTCGTAGGTCCAGGAATCGCTCGGGTCGAGCGCTATCGCCTTTTGCAGGGCAGCCACCGCCTCGTCGGACCTATGCTCCCGGACCAGAAGCTCGGAAATCAGCTGATAGTAACCGGGCGACGGATTTCCGGCAGCGATGGCCAGATTGCCGTAGAGCTCGTCGTCGATCTCGGTCCAACCAAGCCCTAGGGCCTGTCTCCTCGCGTCGTCGGCATCCCAGTGGAGCCATGCCAATTCCGCGGCCGCCGCGCCGAAATCGGCATCCAGCGCCAGGGCCTGGCGCAGGTAGCGAGATGCGTCCACGGTGCCTGATGGTGTATCCGTTCGTCGCGCCTCGATAGCGCGCCGAAAAGCCTGGTAAGCTTCCGGATCGTCAGTATCGCCGGACACGGCCAGGTTTGCTTTTCCCGGGACGAGCTTTAGCTGCAGCGCGGCGACAATCTGACCGGTCACCTGGTCCTGGAGCTTGAACACATCGCTGAATGGACCTTCGAACCGCTCGGCCCAGATCTGGCCAACCGTCGAGGCATCGACCAAGTGCGCATTGATGCGCACTTCATCGCCGAGACGTCGAACCGAGCCCTCCAGCAGGTAGCGGACGCCGAGCTCTTTCGCGATCTTCGCCGGCGGCAGACCGCTGTTGCGATATGCACGCGCGGCATTGCGCGAGACGACGAACAGGCCGGGAACGCGCGCCAGCTCTGTCGTCAGATCGTCCGCGAAACCGTTGGCAAGATAGGCCTGCTCCTCGGCTTCGCTGAGATTTGCGAACGGCAGAACCGCGATCGAGAGCGAGGTCGGCACTTCCGTATCAAATGCAGGCCTCCAGATGAACGCCGCGACTGCGGCAATGATTGCCAGTACAGCGCTTACCAATATCAGGGTTCGCCGGCCTTTGGTCTCGTGCAGGTCAGGAGAGGCAGTGCCGTGAACCTGCGGGTAGCGATCGTGAGGTATGCCGGGCGCTTGGCGTTCGGGGACAAAGCGATATCCCCGTCGCGCGACTGTCTTGAGCAGGCTCTGCTTCTCGTCGCCGATGGCTTTCCTGATTTCGCTGATGCACTGGGAAAGACTGTTTTCCGTCACCGCGATGCCGGGCCAGACAGCGTCCAGGAGCTCCTCCTTGGTCACGACACGGTTGGCGTTGGCGACCAGATGCTTCAGCACCGCAAGCGATTGAGGCCTCAGCGGGACATCATCACCATCCTCGCCGTGCAGGAGACCGGCGTCGAAATCGAACTCGACACCGTTTAGAACAAGGCTCGGCGGATTGACCAGGTTCAAAGCAGCTCTCGATCGTCGTGCTGATCGTTCGGGCGGCATGTTGCTTTGACAGGCCGCCTTTGACTTGAGAATCGGCGCCTGCCGCCGAAAGTCAACCAGCGTTTGAAAGTCGGCGCTGCTTCCCGGGACGAAATCTTCGCTGCGATCGCAAACGTCCGGAAATTCGCGACCGAGCCGGCTGGCACATCGACTTGGATTATGCCGCGATGGAGCGTTCTACGTGGAATGGTCAGTGCGCTGCGATCCGGATCCCACCGGCGACTTCCAGAGCCTAGCTCCGCCCGTAAAAAACATTCTCGACATGCACCGGCCAGCGCCACGGCAGCACCGCGACCATGTCGAAGCGCACCGACAATCTGCCATAGTCGGACTGGCGCGACAGCCAGAGATCGGCGGCGCTTTCGATGCGGCGCTCCGATTCGCAGCGAACAGCTTCCATCGCTTCCACCAGCGTGCGGCGAGCCTTCACCTCGACGATCAGCACCAGGTCGCCGCGCCGCGCGATCAGGTCGATCTCGCCGAACCGTGTGCGGTGGCGGCGGGCCAGGATCCGATAGCCCTTCACCATCAATGCCGCAGCCGCCAGCCACTCGCTGCGGTGGCCGCGCCGATAGGCGCGCTGGCGGCTGGCGACCGGGCGTTCAGCCATCGCTGTCTTTCCCGGTGCCGCCGTCTTTGCCGGTGTCCTTGAGTTCGAGCAGCCGTCGGTAAAGCGCCTGCTTCTGGCCGCCGGTCATCTTGGCGGCTTCCGCCGCCGCCTTGGAGGCCGGCATCTCGGCGGCAAGCGAAAGCAGAAGCCGGTCGATGTCCGCCGGCTCGTCGGCCGTTGCGTCCGACGGGCCGACGCAGATGACGATCTCGCCCTTCGGCGTGTCGGCCGCCGCGTAATGATCGGCGAGCGACTGCAGGCTGCCGGTCCGTATCTCCTCGAATGTCTTGGTCAGCTCGCGGCCGATCGCGGCCTTGCGGGCGCCGCCCAGCGCCTCGCCCATGGCACCGAGCGTCTCGGCCAGCCGGCGCGGCGATTCGAAGAAGATCAGCGTCGCCGGCACGGTTTTAAGCGCTTCCAGCCGCGTCAGCCGCTGGCCGGTCTTCACCGGCAGGAAGCCGGCGAACAGGAAGGCGTCAGAGGGCAGGCCGGAGGCCGTCAGCGCCGCGAGCGGCGCCGACGGGCCGGGGATCGGCACGACGCGAATGCCCTGGTCGATCGCTTCGCCGACCAGTCGGTAGCCCGGATCGGAGATCAGCGGTGTGCCGGCGTCCGAGATCAGCGCCACGCTCTGCCCTGCCAGCAAGGCTGCGATCAGCTTTGGGCCGGCCTCGCCGGCATTGTGCTCATGATACGCAGTGGTGCGGCGGCGGATGCCGTAGCGGTCGAGCAGCACGCGACTGACACGCGTGTCCTCGCAGGCGACGATGTCGGCGGCGGCGAGCGTTTCAAGCGCGCGTAATGTGATGTCGGCGAGATTGCCGATCGGCGTCGCCACCAGGTAGAGCGCCGGCTCGAGCGGCCGGGCCGGTATCTCGGTCTGGCCGATCACGTAGCTGCGTTTTGCCGACTCGCCGGTCACCGGTGTCCCCCGTCAGGCTCTGACCTTGAATGCATTCGACCCTGTTTGGCACGGCTCACGCCGGGTGGCAAAACCCATGCCGAAGTGACGCGGCTGTCATGCCTTTGCCACACTGCGGAACGAAACCGTGCCCGGCGGATTTATGCCTGATCTCGGGAGGAGCAGGATGGACAGCCTCAAGATACAGGACGTTTTCGACCCCTACTATGCAGGCCGCAAGCGCTTTGCCGTGCGAAAGGACAAGGGCCTGCCTGCCAAAGCCGGCGCCGGCTCGGCTAAAAAGCCGCGAAAGCGTCGGCCGTCAAAGGCAACCAAGCTCGAGATCGAGCCCTCGACCGGCACCGGCAGCACGATGGAGCACTGACCAGACGATGCCCAATCGCTTCGACATTTTCATCACCCGCCTTGAAACCAAAACCTCCCGCAATGGAGCGCCCCCACATCCGACAGGCGATCGATACCGCGCCCGCCGCGACAAGGGCGACGCCAAGCCGGCTCGCGACGGCGAGGCGGACGCCGAGAAAGACCACGCCAAGCGCCGCCCCCAGCACGACGCCTGATTACCGCGATCTTCGCGACGGCCGAGACACTTCTCTCTAAAGCGAGGGGGAAACGCTCGGCCACATCATTCAACCCGAATATTTCTAGACGCGCGCTTCCAGCAGACGCTCCAGACCCGGGTCCATGAACTCGTCGTCGTCTGGAATGTCGCCAGCCTCTGTTCGTAACGTGCTAATATTGGACCTGCGTGCGCGCTTGAGCGTACGGGAGAGGATCATGTCGGCAACTTTAACCGCACTGGGTGACAGAGAGGCCTACAGGCTGGGAGATTTCAACCTGGTTGGTCGTGGCGAACATGCCACCATACGCTTGGAAGACGGGGAAGTTTCGCGCCAGCATGCAACGATCCGGCGCGACGGCGCGAACTACTGGGTTGTCGATGTCGGCAGTGCCAATGGCAGTTATGTGAATGACGTGGCGCTCACAACCGCGCGTGTGCTGCACACCGGCGATCGCGTCCAGTTCGGCAGATCGATTTTTCTTTTCGACCAGGGCACGAACCCCCCCGATCCAGATTCGCAAGTGGCGAACACAAAAACTCAATGGGGCAACCCGGCAGCCCCCAAGAGCCGGCCGGCCACCCTGTTCGTTGCTGATTTGAAGGAGTTTACCGCAATTAGCGCAAGGCTATCCCCGGAACAGGTGGCGGCCCTCCTGGCCGAGTGGTATATGGACTGCAATATGATCTTGAAGCACTACGGTGCCTCGATCGACAAATTCATCGGTGATTGTGTATTTGCTTATTGGCACGGGACGGCCGCGGACGTCTGTGTCGCTGCGGTTCAGGCTGCCCAGGCGCTCCGCGCTGCGGAAGACGCGGCTACGTCGCCAACCCGAGTACTGGTCAAGGAACAACAAGACATCGTACTCGACTGCCGCATTGGCCTTCATGTGGGTGAAGTTGCTATCGGCGCTATGGGCAAAGGCATCAACACCGCGCTGGGCGATGCCGTGAATTTGGCCTTTCGTATTGAGGGATTGACGCGAAAACTGGACAAGCCGCTATTGGTCAGCGCCCAATTCGTCGAGCACTGGCCTGAAGGCAGGCAATATTTCAGTTCCTGCGGCCATCACGAGGTCAAAGGGCGCGCCGAGATGATCGAGGTATTCAGCCTAGAATAGTCGCGCCAGCAGGAGCATAGCTTTCTGCTGCCGCTTGCCGCCGGTTCTCGCCGGCTTCAACAGGGCTCGTGGCCGCTGAGGGACGCCAGATCGGCAAGTTCTGCCGAGGCACGTCACTCGCAGATTGTAAGTCGATCGCGGCAGAAGCCGCTGCCCCGGCGAGCCCCGGCGGCCCGCGCTCTGACCCTGCACTCATCGTGGGTTTCTGCCCTGCAAACGCGAGCTGGCCTGCTCGCGCTCGGAGTAGCGGCGGCACGCTTCTGTTCCGTTGTCGGTCGTGGCCGGGTATTCGGGCCATTTGCATGGCCGGGTTCTTGTATCGAATTCGGCCGGGCAACTACCGGACACACGCGCGCTGTGCTTCCTTCCAATATCTTCAAAGCAATTGTTGTCGGTTTCGCCATGTCGATCTCAGCGCCGGAGTGGCGAGCGAAACGGCGCAACGCCTCCTGGGTCCTTCCACCCCAGATGCCGTCTGGGTTTCCCGGATTACACCCAACGCGGCCAAGCTCGCGCTGTATCCGCTTCGCCAGCTCGTTCGGGGCATCTTCCTGGCTGGCGTCCGATTGATGATCTGCATTCTCCAACTGTTGAATTTGGAGTCTGGCGAGAGGCACAAACAGGCCGTCCGGGTACAGTTGAAGATAATCCTTTAACGCTCCGCTGCTTTTGGAGCCGCGGATTGAGGTCCACATCTCGATTTCCGTCAGGCTCGCATCTCGGCTGCTGTTGTTGGCTGGCGAGACTGCCGTTGCGCCACGAGGAGGGGCAATGAAAATTTCCCTGCCAGGCAGCGATCCATACGTGAATGGTTCCTGCTTGCCGCCTGTCGCGGCCAGAACAGTGTCGCGAACCTTGCGGAACACGAATTGGATGTCTACCCCGGGTTCACCCAAATGCGCCAACAGCCCTGCAGTGTAGGGACTGTTCCGTCCCGCTCCATCGAAAGCGGTTGTACCTTCCTTCGCAGCGTACCCGACCAGGGTTCCGGCTGCCGGTTCAATCGCAGCCAGGCCTCTGCCGATGGAACGCATTGCATTTGATCTTCGCATGGCCGCGATAAAAGGGTTGTCCCGGCAAGCATCAAGTAGAACCACCCGCACGCCGGAGACACGTGACAACGCGTTCATCACCAAATCCAGCGGGATTGCCTCAAACTCCACGTCGGAATCAGCGCTCAGGCTGACATCTGTAGGCACGAGAAAATTTCTATTCTCAACCTCAACCCCATGTCCCGCAAAGTAGATTATTGCGAAATCAGCACCTTCCGCCGCGCGACCGAACTCCTGCAGAGCTTTCCTGAACGCGGTATGGTCCAAGTCCATCTTGCGAGATACTTTGAACCCTACCATTGAGAGCAAGGTCGCCATGTCAGCAGCGTCATTGTTCGGATTGGGAAGTCTAGCCACCCGCTGATAGTTCGAATTGCCGATCACCAGCGCAACGCGTTTTTCAGCCCACGCCACCTCCAGCCCGCCGATCAGGGCAAGGACAGCAAGCGCGATATTGAAGAGGCGCATTTTAGCCCCGCCGTCTGCTTCAACCGCATATTAGCGGCACCCGACAGAAGCTTGACCAGTCAGGCCCACGCTTGCAAGTAAATATCGGTCGCGGATTGCAGGCTGGCCCGGCGCTGGGATATTCCTTCGTAGTCCTGGCCTGTGCTTTACCGCGCCAGATCCGCCACCACCGCATCCAGCACGATCATGCCGGCCGGCGTGGCGCGCAGGCGGGCATTGCCGATCGGCGCCACCAGCCCCTCGCCCTGCAGCATCGACAGCCGCGCCGTCGACAGGCCACGGCCGGAATACGCTTCGTAGCGCGAGAGGTCGATTCCCTCGGCCAGCCTCAGCCCCATCAACAGGAACTCGTCGGCCTCTTCCGAGCGCGTCAGGATCTCGCCGCCGGTGACGCCATGGCCCTTGGCCTCGACCAGATTGGCCCAGGTTTCCGGCATTCGTTCCGCGATCGTCACCACGCGGCGGCCGTTCTCGACGAAGCGGCCATGCGCGCCGGGACCGACGCCGACATATTCGCCATAGCGCCAATAGGTGAGATTGTGCCGGCTTTCGGCGCCTGGTCTGGCGTGGTTCGAAATCTCATAGGCCGGCAGCCCATGCGCGGCGGTGATCTCCTGCGTCAGCGCATAGAGATCGGCGGCATGGTCATTGTCGGGAATAGCGAATTTCCTGGCCGCATGCAGCGCGTGGAACGGCGTGCCTTCCTCGATGGTCAACTGGTAGAGCGACAAATGGTCGGCGGCGTGGCCGATCGCCTGCTCGAGCTCCGCCTGCCACGCTTCCGTTGTCTGGCCGGGCCGTGCGTAGATCAGGTCGAACGACAGCCGCGGGAAAATCTCACGCGCCAGGCCAATCGCGTGCAGCGCTTCATCGACATTGTGCAGCCGGCCGAGAAAGCGCAGATCCCTGTCGTTCAGCGCCTGCACGCCGAGCGACACCCGGTTGACGCCTGCCGCCCGGTAGCCGTGAAAGCGCTCGGCCTCGACCGAAGACGGGTTGGCTTCCAGCGTCACTTCGATGCCGGCAGGCACTGTCCAGTTCTTCGCCACCGCGTCCAGCACCGTCGCCACGGTTTGCGGCTTCATCAGCGATGGCGTGCCGCCGCCGAGAAAAATGCTGGTCACCTCGCGCGGTCCGGTGCGGTTGCGCATCGTCGCAAGCTCGGTCTCGAAGGCGCGCGCGAAACGCTCCTGGTCGACCGGCTGGTGGCGGACATGGCTGTTGAAGTCGCAATAGGGGCACTTGGCCGCGCAGAACGGCCAGTGCACGTAGACGCCGAAACCGGGGCTGCGGTCGAGCAGCATGGTCATTTCACCGCCGATCGCGCCAAATCCAGTCTGGCTTGCGCGAATTTCTGGAAGGCGCGAGCCCGATGCGACAATGCCGTCGGCTGGCCGGGCTTCCAGCCATGTTTCTCCTCTGCGGTCATCTCGCCAAAAGTCTTTTGGAAACCGTCCGGCACGAACACCGGGTCGTAGCCGAAGCCGAGTTCGCCGCGCGGCGGCCATATCAGCGTGCCCTCGACCTCACCTCGGAAATATTCGGCCGCGCCGTCGGGAAAGGCCAGGCAGATGACGGCGACGAAACGGCCCTTGCGCTGCGCAGGCGCAACCGCGCCGATTTCCTGCAACGCCACTTCGGCTCGCTGCATCGCCATGCCGAAGTCGCGGCTCCCGTCGGGCGCCTCGGCCCAGTTGGCGGTGTAGACGCCGGGCGCTCCGCCCAGCGCATCGACACACAGGCCGGAATCGTCCGACAATGCCGGCAGGCCTGTCGCCTTGGCGGCGGCAAAGGCCTTGATATAGGCGTTCTCCTCGAAGGTGGTGCCGGTCTCGTCCGGCTCCGGCAGGCCATATTCCTTGGCCGACTTCGCTTCTATGCCGAACGGCGCCATCAGATCGGCGAATTCGCGCAATTTGCCGGCATTGTGGCTGGCGACAACGATCTCATGTCCATCAAGCGAATGCATCAGATGCCCCAGATTCTTGGTTCGGCGAATTCGATCGAATTGCCGGAGGGGTCGCGAATATAGATCGAGCGGCCACCCTGCGGCCATTCGAACTCGCTCTCGATGGCGATTTTCTTGCGCTCAAGATGCGCTCTCCAGCGCACGATCTCGTCCGCGCTCGCCGCAAAGCAGAGATGGCCGTCGCCGACCGTGCCGTGCGGCGGCACTTTCAGCTTGGCATCGGGCGCCGGCGGCACCTTGGTCGCCTCGGCGTTGAAGATGAGCAGCACGCCGTCCCCGCAACGGAAGAAAAGATGCCTGCCGTCGACCTTGCCCAGCAGATCGAGCCCGAGCACATCGGTGTAGAATTTTTCCGCGGCAGCGAGGTCGGTCACATATAGCGCTGATTCGAGGATGGCAGAAGGAGTCATGACAGGGTTAAGCTACAGCCATCTGCTGCAGGCTGACCAGTCGCGCAATACCTTTCTTGGCCAATTCCATCAGCGCCGCAAATTGCTCTTCCGAGAAAGGCTCGCCCTCGGCCGTGCCTTGTATCTCGACGATGCCGCCTTTGCCGGTCATGACGAAATTGGCGTCGGTGCCGGCCGCTGAATCCTCGAGATAGTCGAGGTCGATGACCGGCTGGCCGTCGTGGATGCCGCAGGAGATAGCCGCGACATGGTCCTTCAGCACCTTGGCGACGCTGGCCATCTGCCGGGCTTCCATCCAGCGCAGGCAGTCGTAAAGCGCCACCCAGCCGCCGGTGATCGAGGCGGTGCGCGTGCCGCCATCGGCCTGGATCACGTCGCAGTCGACGGTGATCTGCTGCTCACCCAGCGCCTGCAGATCGACCACTGCGCGCAGCGAACGGCCGATCAGCCTCTGGATTTCCAGCGTGCGGCCGCCTTGCTTGCCAGCCGAAGCCTCGCGGCGCATGCGCTCGCCGGTCGAGCGCGGCAGCATGCCGTATTCCGCCGTCACCCAGCCCTTGCCGGAATTGCGCATCCAGCCCGGCACCTTTTCTTCGAGGCTGGCGGTGCAAAGCACGTGGGTGTCGCCGAACTTCACCAGGCACGAGCCTTCCGCGTGCTTGGAGACGCCGCGCTCAAAGGAGATGGCGCGCATTTCGTCGAATTGGCGTTTGGAAGGGCGCATTCAGGCTTCTTTCTTGTCGTTTTAGGAGTCGTGGCCGGCTTGTAGCCGCACGCGACGAGAGGCGCAAAGGAAAATGGACCAGTTGCGCGGGCGCGGCCGATGTCTATATCCTTGGGCCGGAGGTATTTGGCTCGAATGACCAAGGCAGTCGATCCCGGTTCCCACTCGGCGGCAGCGCTCCAATCGCCCGCGCTTCAATCGCCCGCCCTTCAATCGCTCGACATGCGCTCGCGCGACATCTTTCGGCGCATTGTCGATTCCTATCTGAAGGACGGCGAGCCGGTCGGCTCGCGCAGCCTGTCGCGTATCCTGCCGTCTTCGCTGTCGCCGGCCACCATCCGCAATGTGATGAGCGATCTCGAGCATCTCGGCCTGATCTACGCGCCGCATATCTCAGCCGGCCGATTGCCGACCCAGGCCGGCCTGCGCTTCTTCGTCGATGCCTTCATGGAGCTTGGTGATCTCTCCGACGAGGAGCGCCGCACCATCGAGGCGCAGGTACGCGCCTCCGGCTCTGGTGCGACGCTGGAGCACATGCTCACCGAGGCGAGCCAGATGCTGTCCGGCATGTCGCGCGGCGCCGGCCTCGTGCTTGCCGCCAAGAACGAGGTGGCGCTCAAGCATATCGAATTCATCCAGCTCGAGCCGAACAAGGCGCTGGCCGTGCTTGTGTCGCAGAACGGCGACGTCGAAAACCGCGTCGTCGACCTGCCCGCCGGCATCACCGTCTCGCAACTGCACGAAGCCTCGAATTTCCTCAACGCCCATATCCGCGGTCGCACGCTGGCCGAGGCGCGGGTCGAGATCGCCCGCATCAAGGAAGAAACCAGGGCCGCCCTCGACACGCTGTCGCAGGATTTGGTCGAGAAGGGCCTTGCTGTCTGGGCAGGCGCCGAGAGCGGCTTGCCGGCGCGTCTCATCGTGCGCGGTCGCGCCAATCTGCTGGAAAATGTCACCGCCCAGGCCGACATCGAGCTGCTGCGGCATTTGTTCGAGGATCTGGAGACGCAGGACGGGCTGATCCAGCTTCTCGACCTCGCGGAGGAAGGCTCCGGCGTGCGCATCTTCATCGGCTCGGAGAACAAGCTGTTTTCGCTGTCGGGGTCGTCGCTGGTCGTGGCGCCCTATCGCGACAAGGACGCCCGCGTCATCGGCGCGCTCGGCGTCATCGGCCCGACCCGGCTGAACTATGCACGCATCGTGCCGATGGTCGACTATACCGCGCAGCTTATTTCCCGCATGCTGCGATAATGCATGTCGCCCAAAAAACCGAAGCGTGTCGCAGGGATCCCTTCCAACGCGACACGCTTTAGGACCTCAAGGAGAAAAAAATGGCGCTGGAATCATTCAAGGCTCAGATCAGCCTGTTGCTCGAGCAGATGATCAACCAGCCCGAGGATCAGCATGAAGTGCAGGAGCAGTTGCGCGAAAAGCTGGGGGAGATGCGCGCCATGGGCCTGCCGCTGCCGGCCGATCTCGTCGCGCTGGAAAAGCGCCTCGACGACGATTTCTACGCTGCCGGGAACTGAGCCCGAAAGGTGCAAGGACGGCTAGCCGACCGGCGAACATGAGGGATCTCATGACCGGTTTCGTCGTCTCCGGCGACGCGATCTGGGGCCGACCTGCAAGTGTTGCGGTGCCCGGAGGACGGCGGCGGTTGCATCTGGCGCGTCACCTGCGGGCGAGGATGTATTCAGCATGCGACCCGTCGGATATTTTCAAACGGCAGACTAGCTTGCGTGGCCGAAGGCTTTATCCTGCCTGGTCGAGACTTAGTTGCCTGACTCACTTAATTGCCTGACCCTTGCCGATCTGACCTCTTGGGAGCGAAACCAATGAACAAGCCCGCCACCACCGTGCCTGTGCCCGGCCGCGGCCGCATCTACAATTCGATCACCGAGACGATCGGCGACACGCCGCTGGTGCGGCTCGACAAGTTCGCCGGGGAAAAGGGCGTCGTCGCCAATCTGCTGGCCAAGCTCGAATTCTTCAACCCGATCGGCTCGGTCAAGGATCGCATCGGCGTCTCGATGATCGAGGCGCTGGAGGCATCGGGCAGGATTGCGCCCGGCAGGACCACGCTGATCGAGCCGACCTCGGGCAACACCGGCATCGCGCTCGCCTTCGCCGCCGCAGCCAAGGGCTACAAGCTGATCCTGACCATGCCGGAAACCATGTCGGTCGAACGCCGCAAGATGCTGGCGCTGCTCGGCGCCGAACTGGTGCTGACCGAAGGGCCGAAAGGCATGAAAGGCGCCATCGCCAAGGCCGACGAACTGGCCGCGACGCTGCCCGACGCCATCATTCCGCAGCAGTTCGAAAATCCCGCCAATCCGGAAATTCACCGCCGCACCACGGCCGAGGAAATCTGGAACGACACTCGTGGCGAAGTCGACATCTTCGTCGCCGGCATCGGCACCGGCGGCACCATCACCGGCGTCGGCCAGGTGCTGAAGCAGCGCAAGCCCTCTGTGCATGTCGTCGCCGTCGAGCCGGAAGCCTCGCCGGTGCTGTCGGGCGGCCAGCCCGGCCCGCACAAGATCCAGGGCATCGGCGCCGGCTTCGCGCCGAAGATCCTCGACACGACCATCTATGACGAGATCGTCAAGGTCTCCAACGAGGATTCGGTCGCCAATGCGCGGCTCGTCGCCCGCCTCGAAGGCGTGCCGGTCGGCATCTCGTCGGGCGCTGCCCTACAGGCGGCGATCGTCGTCGGCTCGCGGCCGGAGAACGAGGGCAAGAACCTGGTGGTCGTTATTCCGTCCTTCGCCGAACGCTATCTGTCGACGATCCTATTCGAAGGGCTGGGGGCTTAGGGCATATTTGTGCCGGCCTGCGGTTGCGGTTTCCTGCGCTTCCGTAGCGCCCGCTAATTGTCGAAACCGGGGCCGCCCCTCACCTGCCTGCCGGCGTCCTCTCCCTGTAAACGGGGCGAGGGGGCGCTCTCATTGACGGGTTCGCCAATCGCCAGCGTTGCAGAAACAAGTGCTGACACCGCGACCAGGGCAATGAGGGGCGGCGCCAGCGCTCGGCGTTAGATCCCAAACATCGGATCATGTCTGAGCCGGCGTTTCCCGGACCTCATTCTTCGGCTGCGAGCCCAGCCCGTCGTGCCTGCAGGAACCGGCGCACGGCCGGGTCGCGTTCGAGGCCGATCGCCCTGTTATAGGCCTCGGTAGCCTCCCAAGTTTTGCCGAGCCTGGCCAGAAGGCCCGCGCGGGCGGCCCAATAAGGCTGATAATCATGCAGCCGTTTGTCGCCGCCAAGCTCATCAAGTGTACTCAATCCCGCCGCGGCGCCGTCGGCCTCGGCAATGGCCACCGCGCGGTTGATCGAGACCACCGGCGAGGCGGCAATCACCGACAGCGCGTCGTAGAGATGTCTGATCGCGACCCAGTCGGTCCGCCCGGTCAGCCGCCTGGTCGTATGGGCGGATTGCACGGCCGCCTCGAGCTGGTAGCGGCCGACGACGCCCTTGGTCGCGGCGCGCCTGAGTAGTGTCTCAGCTTCGTCGATCAAGGCTCCGTCCCACAACGCAAGCTCCTGCTCGGCCAGTGGCACATAGTCCCCGGCGGCGTTGCGCCGCGCCGCACGGCGTGCCTCGGCAAACAGCATCAGCGCCAGCAGGCCGAGCGCTTCCGGCTCGTCCGGCATCAGCGACGCCACCAGCCGGCCGAGCCAGATGCCTTCGGTCGCGAGATTGCGGCGCCGGGTTTCGGTGCCGGCCGGGTCGGACCAGCCTTCGGCGAACCCAGCGTAGATCGCTTCCAGCACCGCATCCAGCCGCTCGCCAAGCTCCGCCCGCTCCGGCACGCGGAAGGGAATGCCGGTCTCGCGGATGCGGCTTTTGGCGCGCACCAGGCGCTGGCCCATCGTTGCCGGCGACATCAGGAAGGCCGAGGCGATCGTCGCTGCGTCCAAGCCCAGAATGGCCTGCAGGATCAACGGCGCGCGCACGCCAGCCTCGATCGCCGGATGGGCACAGGCAAACATCAGCCGCAGCCGCTCATCGGGCAGGTCTTCATCGACCATGCGGGTCTCCATCTCCTCGGCGATCAGCCTCAGATGGTCGCGGCTCGCCTCGCTGGTCAGCCGCCGCCGGATCGCGTCGACGCGGCGTCTGCACGCCACCGCCAGCAGCCAGGCTTCCGGCTTCTGTGGCACGCCGGTTTGCGGCCAGCGCTCCAGCGCCGCCGCAAAGGCGTCGGCCAGCGCGTCCTCGGCGCCGGCCACGTCGCGCGTGCGGGCGGCGAGGAAGGCGATGAGCTTGCCGTAGCTTTGCCGGGCGGCCGCTTCCGCCGCCGCCCGGGCGACCTCAAGGTCGTTCGTCATTACATGGTTTGTTCCCAGATCGGCCGCACCTCGACTGTGCCGGTGCTGGCAGCTGGGCATCGCGCCGCCCAGGCAATAGCCGCGTCGGCGTCCTCCGCCTCGATCATGTAGAAACCGGCGAGCTGCTCCTTGGTATCGGCATAGGGACCGTCGAGCACGTTGGTCTTGCCGTTGGCCATCCGCACCGAGGTCGCGGCTTGGGTCGGCTTCAGCCGGTCACCGGCCAACCAGGAGCCGGACTTCTTCAACGCCTCGGTATAGGCGCCATAGGCTGCGCTGATCTCGTAGGTCTTCTCCGTCGGCGCGGCCGCCATCGCGGCTTCGTTCACGTAGATCAAAAGCATGTATCGCATGGTCTTCTCCATTTTCGAAGGCCGCATCGTTGCGAGCCGAACGTATGTCGCGCGGCCTCGCGCGATTTCGACAGGCTCTGCGAAAATCTTTCGGCTCCGATCGCACATCGCGCAAGCGGCCATGCGTTGCGGCATCACTCAGCCGTTCTAATGGATATTATTGCGGGTTGGCATTTCCCGCCCGCTGTCTAAACTCGCCTCGGGTCGCGCGGTGGCAGATATTTCAGGGAGGAGATCACATGCACAATTTCAGGACGAAATTTATTGCTGCCGGCGCGCTGGCGCTGTCGCTGGGTCTTGGCGCGGTGTCGGCCATGGCGCAGGAATTCATCAACGTGCTGACCGGCGGCACCTCGGGCGTCTATTATCCGCTCGGCGTCGCACTGTCGGAAATCTACGGCAAGGGCATTGAGGGCGCCCGCACCCAGGTGCAGGCGACGAAGGCCTCGGTCGAGAACCTCAACCTGTTGCAGCAGGGCAAGGGCGAGATCGCCTTCGCGCTCGGCGATGCCGTCAAACTGGCGGCCGAGGGCAACACCGAAGCCGGCTTCCCGGGCAAGCTCGACAAGCTGCGCGGTGTCGCCGCCATCTATCCCAACTATATCCAGATCGTTGCCAGCAAGGAGTCCGGCATCAAGACGCTTGCCGACCTCAAGGGCAAGAGCCTGTCGGTCGGCGCGCCGGCCTCCGGCACCGAGCTCAACGCCCGCGCCATCTTCGCCGCCGCCGGGCTGAAATACGAGGATCTCGGACGGGTCGAGTATCTGCCCTTCGCCGAATCGGTCGAGCTGATCAAGAACCGCCAGCTCGACGCCACGCTGCAATCGGCCGGCCTCGGCGTCGCCTCGATCCGCGACCTCGCCACTTCGGTGCCGATCAACGTCGTCGCCGTACCGGCGCAGGACGTCGCCAAGATCGGCTCGCCCTATCTTTCGGTGACCATTCCCAAGGGCACCTATGAAGGCCAGACCGAGGACGTCGCGACCGCCGCCGTCGGCAATTTCCTCATCACCCACGCCGACGTCTCCGATGAGACCGGCTATCAGATGACCAAGCTGCTGTTCGAAAATCTCGACCAGCTCACTGCTGCCCACGCCGCCGCCAAGGCGATCGACATGGCCAAGGCGCTCGACGGCATGCCGGTGCCGCTGCATCCCGGTGCCGAGCGGTATTACAAGGAAAAGGGATTGGTGAAATAGGGGTGCTTCCCTCCCCCTTGAGGGGAGGGTGCCGAGCGAAGCGAGGCGGGTGGGGTCGGTTCAGGCCGCGCACTGCCGCAACGACCCCACCCGTCCATCCGCCTTCGGCGGCTGTCCACCCTCCCCTCAAGGGGGAGGGATTGCGCCCCGCCAGGAACCCGCCAATGACCAACGCCCATCCCGAAACGCCGACCGTTCTCTCCCCCACCGCCGAAGCCCCGCTCGAAGGGCTGCCGCCGGGTTTCGGCGCCGGCATCGCCGGCAAGGCCGCCTTTCTCATCGCCATCGCCTTCTCCATCTTCCAGATCTACATCGCCGCCTATGGCAGCCTGCCGAGCCAGGTGGTGCGCGCCATGCATGTCGGCTTCTTGCTGCTGCTCGGCTTCGGCCTGATCGCCAACCTGCGCGCCACAAGCACACCGGCAAAAGCAGCATTCTGGACGCTCGGCCTGTTCGGCTTTGGCACCGGCGTCTACCATTGGGTGTTCTATGCCGATCTCATCCGGCGCTCCGGCTTCCTCACCACGCCGGACCTGATCGTCGGCACGGTGCTGGTCGTGCTGGTCTTCGAGGCTGCGCGGCGGCTGATGGGGCTGCCGCTTGCCCTGATCGCCTTGATCTTTCTCGCCTACGCTTTCTTCGGCAATCATCTGCCGCCGCCTTTCATCCATCGCGGCTATGATTTCGCCCAGCTTATCGACACCTTCGCCTTTGGCACCGAAGGCATCTACGGCACGCCGGTCTACGTCTCGGCCGCCTATATCTTCATCTTCGTCGTCTTCGCCGCCTTTCTCGAACGCGCCGGCATGATCGCACTGTTCAACGATTTCGCGCTTGGCCTGGTCGGCACATGGCGCGGCGGCCCGGCCCAGGTCTGCGTCCTGTCGTCGGCGCTGATGGGCACCATTTCCGGCTCCGGCGTCGCCAATGTGGTGGCCAGCGGCCAGTTCACCATTCCGCTGATGAAGCGCTTCGGCTTCCGTTCGGCTTTCGCCGGCGCGGTCGAGGCGACCTCGTCGATGGGCGGCCAGATCATGCCGCCGGTGATGGGCGCGGTCGCCTTCATCATGGCCGAGACGCTGAACATCCCCTATGCCGAGGTGGTCAAGGCAGCGATCATCCCGGCGCTGCTCTATTTCGGTGCCTGCTTCTGGCAGGTCTACCTGGAAGCCGGCAAGGCCGGCCTGCAGGGCATGGCCAAGGCGGACCTGCCCAATCCGTGGCACGCGGTGAGAAGACATTGGCCGCTGGTGCTGCCGCTGGCCGCGCTCATCTATCTGCTGTTTGCCGGCTATACGCCGATCTTCGCCGGCACCATGGGGCTGGCGCTGACCATCGTGCTCATCCTCGGCACGCCGCTGGCGGCTTTGATCGGGCCGCTTGCCTTCCGCATTGTCTTTTGGCTGGCGCTGGGGCTTGCCGCCGCCTCCTTCATGAGGTTCGGCGTCAACATCCTCAGTTTTGTCATCGCCGGGCTCGTCATCGCCTGCATCACCTTCAGGGGCGGACGCGAGACGCTGCAGATATGCATAGATTCGCTAGCCGAGGGAGCAAAGAACGCGCTGCCGGTCGGCATCGCCTGCGCCATCGTCGGCGTCGTCATCGGCACCTTGACGCTCACCGGCATCGCCTCCACCTTCATCGGCTGGATAATCTCCATCGGCGAGAACAATCTGTTCCTGTCGCTGGTGCTGACCATGCTCACCTGCCTGGTGCTCGGCATGGGCATACCGACGATCCCCAACTACATCATCACCTCGTCGCTGGCCGGGCCGGCACTGCTGTCACTCGGCGTGCCGCTGGTGGTCAGCCACATGTTCGTCTTCTATTTCGGCATTATGGCCGACCTCACTCCGCCGGTGGCGCTGGCCGCCTTCGCCGCCGCGCCGATGGCCAAGGAAAGCGGCCTCAAGATCGGCATCCAGGCCACCAAGCTTGCCGTCGCCGGCTTCGTCGTGCCGTTCATGGCGGTTTATACCCCGGCGCTGATGCTGCAGGACCCCGGTCCGATCGCCGCCCAGTTCGGTTATCCCGTCGAGGTCGCCTATATCGTCGCCAAGGCCTGCATGGGCATTGCCCTGTGGGGCGCAGCCGCCGTCGGGTTCCTGGCCCGGCGCATGGCCTGGTGGGAACGTCTCGTCGCCTTCGCCGCCGGCGTGCTGCTGGTTGCCGCGCTGCCTGTCACCGACGAAGCCGGCTGGGCGCTTTCTGTCGCCTGGATCGGCTGGCACTGCTGGCGGGCGCGGCAGGCCACCGGCACCGCATGAGCCTCTGTATCCTCGCAGCCGGCAAGACGGTGACGCTCACTGTCGCCGCCTTCACGCTCGCCTGGACGCATTCGGTGGAAAAGACGCATTGGCAGGAGGACTGGAAGGTGACGCCTTCCGGCTTGGAGATCGCCGAGGCACGGATCAAGGGCTCGGGCGCCGGCATGGAACCGCCGGAAGGCTCGGTGCTGCGGGACGGTTGGTGGGTCTATAAACCCAAGATGGCGCCGCAGCGGCGCCTTGTGCTCGCGGCCTCCGGCGCGACCGGTGAAGGCTGGACGCTGTGCACGGTTCAGGGCTGCCGCGAACTGGGCAAGGCGGCAGGCGACACGACGGTGCTGGAGCTGTGCGAAGGTTAGTACCAGCCGCGGTAGCGACGGTCCGCAAGCGGGTGCGGGACCTCGTCCTCCAGGGCGTTGTCGGATGTCGAGTGCCGGGCACAGCCACATAAGCGGACCAAAGACGCTCCATCGTTAGCCGCCAAAACCGGATTCCGACTGAGCGAGCCGACTTTCTTCCTTGCGGAACAATGCTTTGAAAAACAGAACGTCGGAAGCCGAACTGATAGCCCGGGCGATCAACGCGGTTGCGAGCACGGCAAAGATCAGGCGAACGAAAAACACACTGGTGAAGTCTGCACCCAGAGCGATGACAACCAGTGTGTCCTCTATGAGACTGTGGGCAAAGCCCATGAACACGCAAGCGAGGAAGATCTGGCGCGGCTCTACGCTGGTCGTGCGCGCCTCGCGGATGAGCAGTCCCGCGCCATAGGAAATTCCAAGAAGCAGACCGACCGCGGTGAACGGCACCGCTTGTGACTGGATGCCGGCAAGGCGAAAGAGTGGCGCAAGCCCCTTGTTCAGCCAACCCAGGATGCCCGACATCTTGAGGAGCTCGATCAGCCAGCTTAGTGCGAGGAGAATGACGAGCATGGTTGCCAGGGTTTTGAGCATGCCTGGAAAAAAACTGCTCCAGTCAGCGCCCTCGTCCATTGGTATCCACGCCGGCTTCAGCGGCTCGGATAGCAATCCGGTTGCTGCGAATATCTGGTGCAGGAGCATGGCAAGGATCAGTCCGCCGCCAATGCGAAGTGCTGCAGTGACCACGAAGCTTGGCCCAACCTTCTGAATGATGCGTTGTTCAATCGGAATGGCATGCGCAAATAGCAAAAGGGTTGAAAGAACGGTCATGTCGGCAGTGCTCAACGTCGAAACCGGGGCCAGAGTGAACACGGTCACCACCGCGCCCCAAATTCCCACCAGCAATCCCGTTAGCCAGGCAAGAGCGAGCTCGGACGGCAGTCCAACCAGCGTCATGAGAGGCGCGAAGAACGGAGAGATCGCCCGGATGACACCAAGATCCTGCAGGATCTGTGTGGCTATCGTGACCGGAACGATAATCCGAACCAATTCCCAATAGATTTCAAGCGTTTCCAGCGTCTTTCGATAGAGGGCGGTCTGCACTGCCATGGCGATTGTCTCCGTGATTGACGCCAAATGACTACCGTGAGACGGTTCGCATTTGTGGTCAAAATTTGCGGACTTGTGCAATAAAATTGCAGACCGGTAGACGAGGACGGAGGACCGGAATGGACCGGATCGACAGGAAGCTTCTCAAGCTTTTGCAAGAAGACGCTTCGCGAACCAATGCCGACCTGGCGGCGGAGGTCGGGCTTTCACCCTCCACCTGCTTGCGCCGCATACGGCGGCTAAAGTCAGTCGGTGTCATCGACCGCGTTGTCGCGCTTCTTGATCCGGCCAAGGCCGGCAGGGGGATGAAGGCTATCGTCACGGTCGAGCTGGAACGCCACGGCGAGCAGCATATGCGCCGCTTCCTCGAGCTTGCCGCCATGGAACCAGGGGTGATCCAGGCCTACAGCGTGAGCGGCTCGACCGACGCTGTCCTTATGCTGCGGCTGATGGATATGGACGAGTTTGACACTTTGTGCGAGCGGCTGTTCCGAGATCGGACGAATGTGGCGCGGTATTACACCATGTTTGTGATTCGAACCGCCAAGGAGACGACCGCAATCCCGCTCTAGCTTTTCGGAGGCAACTTGGCGGAAGGGATTTTGCAGCTACTGGGCGGTCACGCGAGTCCCGGCTGCCTGGTGTCAAACGGCACTTAGCTTGCCGGCGGCGAGATATAAGCCCCAGAATCTCAAAATTCTGGAAACTCAGACCCTTGGCGTTGTCGCACACCGCCTGTCGCCGAGCCCGGGACGTTCCGTGCGATAGGTGGTCGCACGATGATCGGCGGCCGGCCTGCATATCCGGCTTTCGTGACGGCTTTCCATGGTCGTCATCAGTGCGCGCTGATGCCGAGCGTGTGGCCGCGGCGTGCGCAAGCGGGGCCTGGGCCGCGCATGTAATAGCGCTCCGGCCGGTAGGTCGGCGCGACGAATTCGCGGATGGCAGCAGCGTAGCCGATGAGGTGCGTCAAGAAGTTCATTTTCCCTGTCCCTGTCCCGATTTCGGATGTCCCTTCCGAATTGCGTGGGATCATAGCGTCGAGGCGTGAATACTCGGTGAACACGATGTTAATCTTTGGTCAAAAAGGCCTTGGTTCGTGGCTGGAATGCGGCTGATTCGGGGTCTTTCCATGCAGTTCGTCGGCATTCCGGCTAGTGTGACTTTTGCATCACATATGTTTCGTTTGGATGTCGCTCCGACGCGCTTGTGTTTCAACTTTGGCAGGTGCCGCGAAATTTCCGTGCTTGCGCAAATTTCCCTGATTACTCGGGAAAGCCAGGAACCCGTCCGATAGAAGCACGTTGACGCTGAGAGCCGGGACCAACCCCGGTCCAGCGGCTTCGAGCGGAACCGCCGCCGGAACCCCAACACAGCAAGAACAATGGAAAGGCAAAGCCATGGGTTTTTTTTCGAAAGACATCAAGACGCTGGACGACCTCTTCGTCCACACGCTGCGCGACATCTATTACGCCGAGAAACAGATCGAGAAGTCGCTGCCGAAGATGATCGACAAGGCGACCGACCCGCAGCTGAAAGCCGGCCTTGAAAAGCATCTTGGCCAGACCAAAGGTCATATCGAGCGCGTCGAGAAGGTGTTCGAACTGCATGGCGTGAAGGCCAAGACGGTCAACTGTCCGGCCATCGACGGCATTCTCGAGGAAGCCGATGAAGTCAGCGGCGACATCGACGACAAGGACGTTCTCGACGCCGCCCTGATCGCATCCGCGCAGGCGGTCGAGCACTACGAGATAACCCGTTACGGCACGTTGATCGCCTGGGCCAAGCAGCTTGGCCGCACCGACTGCGCCAATGTCCTGGCCAACAACATCAAGGAAGAACAGGCGACCGACCGCAAGCTCACCGAGATTGCGGAAGCCAAGGTCAACCTTCAGGCCGCCGAGTAGACTCTCGATCGAGGCAACGCCGGACAACCGGCTTTGCCTCACTTTCCGTAGCTGGACGTCGACCGTACAATGGGCCACGCTCGTTCCAGGGATTTCGCGAGGACAAACCGGCGGAGGAAGTCGTGCAGGAAAAGCCGAAAGCACCCGCTGGCAGGGCCGACAGCAAGGCAAAGCCTGCCAGCGGCAAGGGCGAGACATCCGCCGCTGTCAAATCCACGGAGGCGGCAGACACCGTCATAAAACTTTCTCATCCGGACAAGCTTCTGTGGCCGCAGGAGAAGATATCGAAGCAGGGCCTGTTCGATCATTACGCTTTGGTCTGGCCACGCATGCACCAATTCGTCGTCAATCGGCCGCTCAGCCTGGTGCGCGCGCCGGACGGCGTCGACGGCCAACGCTTTTTTCAGAAGCATGCCTCCGCGGGCATGCACGAAAAAATCGCCAGGATGAAGGATCCGACCGACGGCGAGGAGATATTGTTCATCCGTGATTTCGACGGTGTCGCTGCCTTGGTCCAACTCGGCGTGGTCGAGATCCATATCTGGGGCTGCACCATCGACGAACTGGACAAGCCGGACCAGATCATCTTCGATCTCGATCCCGACGAGGAAGTCGACGTGAAAGCGGTGCGCGCGGCGGCGCTCGAAATTCACGGCCGGCTCGATGCGCTGTCATTGCCGAATTTCGTCAAGACCTCGGGCGGCAAGGGCTACCATGTCGTCGTGCCGCTGAAACCATCGGCGGACTGGGACGAGGCGAAGGACTTCGCCCATGATTTCGCCTGCGCCCTCGAGCAGGCCGCCCCTGATCGGTATACGGCGACGCTGTCGAAGAAGGCGCGCACCGGCAAGATCTTCGTCGACTATCTGCGCAACGGCCGCGGCTCGACCACGGTGGCGCCCTATTCGTCGCGCGCCAAGAAGGGCGCCACGGTATCGATGCCGGCGATTTGGGCCGAGGTCGGGGCCGGGTTAGCGCCGAACGCATTTCCGATCGGCGACAAGACGACGCTGAAACAGTTGGCGAAAGCCGATCCCTGGGTGGATTTTTTCAAGCAGGGCAAGCCGCTCAAGCGCGGCTGACAATCAAGCGAGAAACACCCTCTCGAAGGACTGCTTGCCCATCGGCGAAAAGATCACCGCGCGGCTGTCTTTGTCGCGCCGCGCCCATTTTTCCAGAAGGATCTTGTCGAGGATGGCAGCGCCCAGCGTGCCGGCCAGATGCGAGCGCCGCACGCTCCAGTCGAGGCAAGCCCGGCACACCGGTCGTCGCGCCTTGCTCTCGACATCGATGCCGATCGCGGCGAAATGCGAGGCGGCCGACGGCCCGAGCCGGATCTCCTTGTCGTCGCGCAGCAGCACTTGTCGAGCGACAAGACGGTCGAGCATCGCCACGGCCTGCTCGCCGGCGAGGTGGTCGTAGCAGACCCGCGCCACGCGCATCGCCGCATCACGCGGACCCGGCCGCACCCGCTGCGGTCCGACCGCGGCGGCCACGCCGGTGATCGCCTCGATCATGCCAGCCACCTGCGGCCCGGCCAGCCCGTAGTAGCGGTGCCGCCCCTGGCTTGCCAGCGTCAGCAGCCCGCCCTCCATCAGTTTCGACAGATGCGAGCTGGCGGTCGGCAGCGACACGCCGGCCTCGAGCGCCAGTTCGCTCGCTGTCAGCGCCGTGCCACCCATCAGCGCGGTCAGCATGTTTGCCCGTGCCGGATCGCCGACTAGGCTGGCGATGCGGGCTATATCTGGTCCTTCACGCATGGTTCGTCCTTCATCGAAGCATTGACGTCAGATAACCACTATCCTGCGCCGATATCAAGGAGACGACGATGACCGCAAGGACCGTTCCCCACACCGTGCTTGCCAACCGCTTTGGCCGTCGGCCGTCTCCGTTCATGATCTTGCGCCGGGCGCATCTGCGGCTGCTGGCGCGGTGGTATGACCGCCATCTGCAACGCCTCGACCTCGCCGAGATTGACGAGCACCTTTTGCGCGACCTCGGCCTGACGCCACAAGACGTTCGCCGCGAATGCGCGAAATCCTTTTGGCAAGCATGACCACCGGAGAAATTTGCCTAGCACATCGATCCACGGAATATTTCGACCCCGCTCGAACTGTCGCCGCAACAAACCAGATTCAGTAAGGAGACAAAAGATGACCATCACCTGCTTCATCCGCTACGAGATCGATCCGTTCGGCAAGGCGGCGTTCGAGGAGTATGCCCGCAACTGGGGCCAGGCGATCCCGCGCTGTGGCGCCGATCTGATCGGCTATTTCGCGCCGCATGAGGGCTCGGCCACGACAGCCTATGCCGCCTACAACATCGACAGCTTGGCGGCTTACGAGGCCTACCGCATCAGGCTCGCCGCCGACCCGGCCGGCAAGGCCAATTACGAGTTCGCTCGGCGTGAAAAATTCATCCTGAAAGAGGATCGGACTTTTCTGAAACTCGCATCCGGGCCGCACGCCTCTCTGGTGAAACTGTGATCGCCGTCATCTTCGAGGTCGAGCCGGCAGCGGGCAAGCGTGACGCCTATCTCGGCCTCGCCGCCGATCTGCGTCCGTTGCTCGAAGGCATCGACGGCTTCCTGTCGATCGAGCGCTTCCAGAGCCTTGTCGACCCGAGCCGCATGCTGTCGCTGTCGTTCTGGCGTGACGAGGAAGCGGTGAAAGCCTGGCGCAACACGGAGGAACATAGGCAGGCGCAGAAGGCCGGCCGCGGCGGCATCTTTGCCGACTATCGTCTGCGCATCGCCCACGTCGTGCGCGACTATGGCCTGACCGAACGGGCCGAGGCGCCTGAGGACAGCCGGGCGGCGAACGGGTGAGTGGGGCGGCTCTTCCTTCTCCCCTTGTTGTGGGAGAAGGTGTCGCCGAAGGCGACGGATGAGGGGTGTTCCAGCTTGGCACCGACAGCACTCCGTCCAACACCCCTCTTCCGTCTCGGCGCTGCGCGCCGATCCACCGCCCGGGGCGAGTCACGGGCCTCGCCCGCCCTTCGGCCCCCACAAGGGGAGAAGGCAAGAGGGCTGCTAGGCATTCCCGATCAGCACTCCAGCCGCAAACACCAGCGCGCCGCCCAGCACCACCTGGAAGGTGGCGCGCCAGAACGGCGTCTGCATATAACGGTTCTGCACAAAGGCGATCGCCCACAGTTCGAAGAACACCACCACGACCGCGAGAATTGTCGCGGTCCAGAAATACGGAATGAGGTAGGGCAAGGCGTGACCGAGGCCACCCAGCGCCGTCATCACGCCTGTGGTGATGCCGCGTTTCACCGGCGAGCCGCGGCCCGACAGCTTGCCGTCGTCGGAGGCGACCTCGGTGAAGCCCATCGAGATGCCGGCGCCGATCGAGGCGGCAAGCCCGACCAGGAAGGTCTGGAACGTGTCGTGCGTGGCGAACGCGGCGGCGAAGATCGGCGCCAGCGTCGACACCGATCCGTCCATCAGCCCGGCCAGTCCCGGCTGCACATAGGTCAGGATGAACTGGCGCTGCTCGGCTGCTGCTTCCTCGGCCTTCACCGCGCCCGGCACATGCTTTTGCTCCAGCCGCTGCGCCAGCGTTTCGTGGCCCTGTTCGGCCACCGCCAGATTGTCGAGCAGCTTTCGCGTCGAGGCGTCGCTGGTGCGTTTCGCCGCTTCGACATAGAACAGGTAGGCCTGACGCTCCATAGACTCGGCCTGTTGGCGCACATGTTCGATGCCGAGCGGCCGGACCAGCCAGTCGGGCTTGCGCTCGTAATAGCCCTTTACGTGCTCGCGCCGGATCAGCGGAATGCGCTCGCCAAAACGCTCGCGGTGAAGCTCGATCAGTGAGTCGCGATGGCCATCCTCCTCCTCCGCCATTTCCTCGAACACTTTGGCCGAATGCGGAAACCTATCCGCCAGCCCGTCGGCATAGGCGCGGTAGATACGCCCGTCATCCTCTTCGGAAGAGATGGCGAGCGCCAGGATCTCCTGCTCCGAGAGCGACTCGAAGGGACGGCGACCAAAACCGAAAACACGGGAAAGCATGAGAAATCCGCCCTAGTTTAGAATAGTTCTAAACTAGGGTTTGGCGCACCGTTGGTCAATCGCGCTCGTAGGCGGAGGTTCAAATATATGGCTACGGGAATCCTCCGCTAGCTCTTCACTATTGGCGAATGTTTACCTATATAGCTGGGCTTAAGCCAGGAGAAAGGAATCCGGATGCCGGCAAAACAGCCCACCCATGCATTTGACCCGAAACCCGTTCTCGACCTGATCGCCAGCATCGAGGCCGATCTGCAGCGCCTGAAAGGCTTGGTCGAGCAGCAGGTCGAGAAATTCGACCCGGCCAATCCGCACAACAAGGCCCCCGACGGCAAGCTGACCGAGGAGGGCGTCGAATGCTGCTACCGCCTGTTCGACGAGGGCAAGTCGCGCTATTCGGTTGCCCAGCAGATGAAGATATCCTTCGCAGCCGCCACCCATCGCTTCAACAACTGGCGCAAGATGGGCGGCGCCAAACGGCAACGGACGCTTTTGGGGTGAGGAGCGGTCGGCGAAGAGCGCCACTCTCTGCTCGCAATCCACGAATTGTCTCGGTCACATTTTTCCAGTGGTGCGCGGTCTGGTTTTCCGTGCACCATGGGGCGGTCTCATTTCGCAGGACCTCACCATGACCACCCTTCCCGGCATCGCCGATATCCACCGCGCAGCAACGCGATTGTCCGGCCTGATCGTCGAAACGCCGCTGATCGAATCGCCGGAACTGAACAAGCGTTTCGGCGCCAGGATCCTGTTCAAGCCGGAGACGCTGCAGCGTACCGGCTCGTTCAAGTTCCGCGGCGCCTACAACAAACTGTCGTCGCTCAGCGATGAGCAGCGCAGCCGCGGCGTCGTCGCCTTCTCGTCGGGCAACCACGCGCAAGGCGTCGCCGCGTCGGCGGCGATGTTCGGCGTCAGGGCGGTTATCGCCATGCCCACCGATGCGCCGGCAATGAAGGTCGGCAATGTCAGGAAAATGGGCGCCGAAGTGGTTCCGTTCGACCGGTTTCGCGACGATCGCATGGCGGTGGTTCGCCGCTACATGGAACGGGGCATGGTCCTGGTGCCGCCATTCGACGACCCGGCCATCATCGCCGGCCAGGGAACGATCGGCCTCGAACTGATGGCGCAGGCGAAAGCGCTCGGGGTGAGCCTCGACGCGGTCGTCATCCCTTGCGGCGGCGGCGGCTTGAGCAGCGGCATCTCCATCGCGGTCAAGGACGCCTCGCCGGGCACCGCCGTCTGGGCGGTGGAACCCGAGCATTTCGACGACACCTGTCGTTCATTGGCCAGAGGTGCTCGGGTTTCGATCGAACCCGGTCACACTTCGATCTGCGACGCGCTCCTCACCGCCGAGCCGGGCGCGATCACCTTCGAGATCAACCGCAGGAATCTCGCCGGCGGCATTGCCGTGTCCGACAGAGCGGCGGCACAGGCGATGCGCGACGCCATGGCCCATCTCAAGCTGGTGGTCGAGCCCGGCGGCTGCGTCGGGCTGGCCGCGCTGTCATCGGGCGTGATCGAGCTATCAGGCAAATGCGTCGCCGTGGTGCTGTCCGGCGGCAATGTCGATTTCGGCACCTATGCGGAGATCATGGCCGCGGCTTAGGTGGCGACCGAACCGGCACCATTCAAAAAAGGCTGACACGAAATGAAACTGCTCTTCAGCCGCAATCCCAATCCTCGCCTCGCGGTCGCCGTGGCACGTTATCTCGACGCAAAGCTCGACTTTGAGTTCGCATCGCCCTTCGCTCCCGGGCAGGCTGAGCGATATCGCCAGCTGAATCCCAATCTTTCATTGCCGATACTCGTAGGCTCGGGAAACAGCCTCTGGGAGGCTGACGCCATAGCCTGCCGGCTTTCACGCGACGCGCATTCGGATCTCTGGCGCACCGGCGACGACGAACCCGAGATGATCCGATGGCTCAGTTGGGGTAAAGAGAACTTCGCAAGAGCTTGCGACGTCGTGCATTTCGAGCGCGGCACCAAGCAGCGCTATGGGATTGGCCCGATCGATCAGCACCGGGTTGAGGAGGGGCTGAGAGACTTTCGCACGGCCGCTGCAACACTTGAGGCCGCGCTTTCCAAGCGAGACTGGCTGGTCGAAAACTCGGTCTCCTATGCCGACTTTCGAATGGCGACGTTTCTGCCTTTCAACGATGTCGCCAGATTGCCGCTCGACGATTATCCTTCGGTCAGTCGCTGGTATCGCCAGCTTGAAGAGATCGACGCCTGGCGCGATCCTTTCCAAGGGCTGGATGCGCCTGAGTTGCCGCCGGTCCCGGATCAGGCCAGACCGGCATAGAATCTCGACCCGAATGATCATGCATCCAAGGTGACACCTCGGCCATTTGCGTAAGCTGCTTGAGTTGGATCCTAATTCCTAATCCAGCGTCCGGCGGAACCGCACCAGCGCCACGCCGGCAAACAGCGCCACGAACACGACCAGCCAGCCGATTTCGGTTGCCACCGCCGGCAGGTCGGCGCCCTTCAGCATCACCGCGCGGATGATGCGCAGGAAATGCGTCAGCGGCAGGATCTCGCCGAAGATCTGCGCCCAGCCAGGCATGCCGCGATAGGGGAACATGAAGCCCGACAACAGGATCGACGGCAGGAAGAAGAAGAAGGTGAGTTGCAGTGCCTGCATCTGCGTGCGCGCCATCGTCGAGATGGTGTAGCCGAGCAGCACCAGCGCCAGCACGAAGACCAGAACCGCCGCAAGCAGCAGCGACAACGACCCGGAGAAGGGAACCCCAAACAGCAGCTTGGCCGCCGCCAGCACCACCGCCACTTGCACGGCGCCGACCACCAGATAGGGCAGCACCTTGCCGAGCATGATTTCGAGCGGGCTGGACGGCATCGCCAGAAGGTTTTCCATCGTGCCGCGCTCGGTCTCGCGCGTCAGTGCGATCGAGGTCATCATCACCATCGTCATCTGCAGGATGACGCCGAGCAGACCGGGCACGATGTTGTATTGCGAGATGCCTTCCGGATTGTAGCGTCGGTGCACAACGACTTCGAGCTGGCCTCGGGCAGCTTCGGCGGCCGTCGCCTGCATGCCGCGCGCCCTGAGCAGCGCCTGGTTGGCAACGGTGCCGAGCGTCGAAATGGCCCCGCTGGCGACTGCCGGGTCGGTCGCATCAGCCTCGATCAGGATTTGCGGCTGGTCGCCGCGCTCGACTCGCCGGGCAAAGTCGGCGGGAATGGTGACGACGAAAGCGACGTCGCCACGCGCCATCAGGAATTCGGCCTCGGCGGCATTTTGCGCGACATGGTCGAAGCGGTAGTAGCCGGTGGTCTGCAGCGCCGAAACCATGGCTCGCGTATAGGGATCGCTGCTCATCGCCACTAGGGCTGCCGGCAGGCTCTTTGGATCGTTGTTGATGGCATAGCCAAACAGCACCAGCTGCATCAGCGGCACGCCCAGCATCATGGCGAAGGTGATGCGGTCGCGCCGCATCTGGATGAACTCCTTGATCAGCAGCGCGCCGAGCCTGGCGAAGGAAAAGACGCTGTTTATCCCGTTTTTCATCCCATATTGTCCTTCGAGCCGGACATGAACTGGATGAACACATCCTCCAGGCTGGTCTCGCCCGGCGTCACCGTGACGCCCTTGTGGTCTTTCTCGACATCGGCGAGGGCTGCCTGAAGCGCCGTCTTGTCGGAACCGACGACATGCAGCGTCGCACCAAACGGCGCCACCTGGTCGACACCGGACCGGCCGCTGAGTGCGGCAGCAACCTGGTCGAGGCGCGGACCCTGCACAACGAAGGTCGTCAGCCCGGCATTCCTGACCACCTCGTCGACCGTGCCGGTGGCCAGCATCCTGCCGTAGGAGATGTAGCCGATGCGATGGCAGCGCTCGGCCTCGTCCATATAGTGGGTGGAGACCAGCACGGTCAGCCCGCCGCTGGCCAGCCGATGGATCTCGTCCCAGAATTCACGCCGCGCCTTCGGATCGACGCCCGCCGTCGGCTCGTCGAGCAGCAGCAATCTGGGCTTGTGCATGATGCAGGCGGCCAGCGCCAGCCGCTGCTTCCAGCCACCGGACAGCGTGCCGGCCAACTGGTCCTTGCGCGAGGTGAGGCCAAGATCCTCCAGCGTCCTGGCGACATGCTCGTTGAGCGGCTTCAACCCATAGAGCCGCGCTACGAATTCCAGGTTTTCGGCGATGGTCAAATCCTCGTAGAACGAGAATTTCTGGGTCATATAGCCGACTTCGCGCTTGATCCTCAGACTGTCGGTGCGGATGTCGAAGCCGAGCACCGTGCCTTCGCCCTCATCCGGCGTCAGCAGGCCGCACATGATGCGGATGGTCGTCGTCTTGCCAGAGCCGTTGGGGCCGAGGAAGCCGACGATCTCGCCCTCGCCCACCGTCATCGTCACATGGTCGACGACGGTCTTGTCACCAAAACGCTTGACCAGGCCGTGGACGTCGATGACGTTCATTTGCCGATATCCGCCAGTTCGACATCAACGATCTGCCCCGGTTGCAGCGCGCCGGCATCGCCCTCCGGCCGCGCCTCGACCAGATAGACCAGCTTCTGCCGGGTCTCGAGCGAGTAGATCACCGGCGGCGTGAATTCCGGGTCCGGCGACACGTAGCTGACGCGAGCCTTCACGTCCGGCCCGCAGCCGTCGCAATGGACGTTGAGCAGCGTGCCGACTTCCACCGACGAGAACGCGCTTTCCGGCACATAGACGCTGAGCTTCACCGCGCCGTCCGGCAGAATCGAAATGACCGGCGCGGTCGGCCCGGCGGTGTCGCCGGGATAGCGGATCACATCGTTGATGCGGCCGGGCGAAGGCGCCGCCAGCACACGCTTCGACAGCCGCCAGCGCGCCTGCTCCAGCGCCGATTGCGCCTGCCTGACCTGATTGTCGGCGGCCTTGATCGTCTCGGGCCGCGCCGGCAGGCCTCCGACAGCGAGATTGGCTTCCGCCTGGCCGAGCTGCGCGTTGGCAGTTTCCAGCGACGCCGAAGCCGTATCATAATCGGCCTGGGTGCCGGTGCCGCGTTTGAACAAATCGCTGGCGCGGGTGTATCTGCGTTTGGCGTCGGCGGCTTGCGCCTTGGCCATGTCGACCTGCGCCTTGAGCACCTCAATCTCTTCCGGCCGCTTGCCGACCTGCAGGTCGGCAAGTTGCGCCTGGGCCTGGGCAAGGGCCGCCTCGGCTTGCGCGACGGCTATTTTTGCGTCGGCGCTTTCCAGCGTCACCACTGGCGTGCCCGGCGCGACGCGATCGCCGCGCTTGACCGAAATCGTCTCGACCTGCGCCACCTCGATCGGCGCGAGCAGCACATAGTCGCCCTCGACATAGCCGACGGCGAGCGGCGCCGCCGGTGCGCAGGTGCTGAAAAGCAGGGCGGCGAGCGGCACAGAGCAGAGGAAACTCATGATCTACGATCCTTCCGGTCGGTTAAAATGACGCCGAGCCAAAATCGCGCCGAGATTATCCGTCACTGCCGCCGCGATCTTGGTGGCCTCGGCGTCGCCGATCGCGCGCCAGCCCATGCGGCGCATCACCGCCTCGCGGCCGATGCGGAAATAGACGACCTGGCCGATCAGCGTGAACACGGTGAGTCGGGTTGCCTCGCTTTCGGCCGGCTCGCCCGTCGCCTGCTCCCAGATCAGGCAGAGCCGGCGATGCGTCGGCTCGAACACGCCGTCATAGATGCGGTCGAGTGCCGCCGTCGGATGCGACAGCTCACGCAGCACGAATTGCACGATCTCGCCGGCCTCCGGACTTGCCACGATGAAAGCCACCATCCGCTCCAGCGCGGTGAACAGTTGTGCCCGCGCCGCTTCGGGGTCGCCCGTTTCTGGTTCGCCCGTTTCTGATTCGCTTGGCCCCTGCAGATTGCCGATCGCCTGGCCGGCAATGGTCTGGATGGTGTCGACGACATAGTCGGCCGCAGCGGTGCGAAGCCCTTCCTTGCCGCCGAAATGATAGGCGATCGAGCCGATATTGGCCCTGGCCTCAGCCGCGATCTCGCGCGTCGAGGTGCCGTCAAAACCCTGGCGTCCGAACAGCTTCAGCGCTGCGCGAACAAGTGCCGCGCGCGTCATCTCGGCGGGGGATGCCTCGCGGCGCGGAATTTTGGCGTTTGTCGGTTTGCTCATGATCCGCAGTTTAATCAATCGAATGATTAAAGTCAAGCCTTGCCGATCTCCACCAGTCGGTCTCCACCTTGCCATCTCCATCCGCACGCGCTTTAGTGTGGAGCCATGGTCAAGGAAATCGAGCGCAAGTTCCTGGTCTCCGGCGATGGCTGGCGGGATCTGGTCGAAGCGGACATCCGCATTCGCCAGTTCTATCTCGTTGCCGCGCCCGACCGCTCGGTCCGCGTGCGTATCAGCGACGGCGCCTCGGCAAAGCTGACGCTCAAATTCGGCAGCAAGGCCCGCGAACGCGACGAATTCGAATATCCGATCCCTCTGGCGGATGCGCAAGAGATGCTGGCCTTCGCCATCGGTCGTGTCATCGAGAAGACACGCCACCATGTTAGGCACCGCGGCCATCTCTATGAAGTCGATGTATTCGGCGGGATGCTCAGCGGCCTGGTGGTCGCCGAGCTTGAGACGCCGCAGGACGTGCAGGGCGAAATGCTACCAGATTGGCTCGGCCGCGAAGTCACCGGCGAGCACAGGTTCTACAACGCGTCGCTCGCCCTCGAGGGAATTCCGGAGATCGCCGCATGAGCTACCGCATCGATCCGCGCCTGCCGTTGACCGGCGAGGTCAGGCGCATCCTCGCTGAGGAGGTCGGCAAGGCGCTCGTCCATCTGGACGCGGCGCATGACAGGCCGGAGCAGGCGCTGCACAAATGCCGCAGGCGGCTGAAGAAGGTGCGTGCCTTGCTGCGCCTGGTCCGTCCCGGAGACGAAACATTTTGCAGTACCGAGAACCAATGCTACCGAGAGGTGGCTACCCTGTTTGCCGGCCCGCGCGAGGCGACCGCGCTGGTTGAAACCATCGACCGGCTGGCGAAAGACTTTCCCGAGCAAAGCGCCGGCGGCGGTCTCGATGCCGTTCGCGACACGCTGGCGGCGCGCCAGCACCAATTGCATGGTGGAGCTGGCCTAGGCGCCGCGATAGCTGCCGCGACTGCCGCTTGCGAGGATGGCATCATCCGGCTCGATACTCTGGTCTTGCCCGACCAGCCCGAACAGGCCGCCGACGTGCTTGCCGAAGGCGCCCGCATCACTCTGCGTCGCGCCAGAAAGGCGCTGGACAAGGCGGGCTCCCGCGGTGATGCCGACGATTTCCACGATCTGCGCAAGGCGGCAAAGACTCACGGCATGCATCTGTCGCTGCTTGGAAGGCTGTGGCCGACGCCGATCAAGGCACGGCGCAAGGCGGTCGACGAACTTGGCGAAAAGCTGGGCGAACTGCATGATGTGTTCGTCTTGCGCACGCTTCTCGAGGCCCACGACCGGCCGCTCGGCTCTCCTCAGGAAACGCGACTGCTGAGCAAGCTGTTGAAGCGCTCGGAGAAAAGCCTGAAAAAGACCTGTCTTGCGGCGGCAGCCGATCTGTTCGGCGACAGGCCCAGGCGCTCGACAAAAAAACTCGCGCGCAAGGCGCGCACCGATCTGGCCGCCGCGCCGCACGAAGACGCCAGCGCGCCCGGCGCCGCTGCCTGACGCGGTGCTTGCGTCCGTCCGACATCGCTGACGATGAGGAGAGGGTTAGACTTCTCCCGGCGCGGCATTCTTCAACTGCGCTCGCGCGTCCCTGATCGAGGCGGCGTATGTCACCAGCGGCCGTTTGACGCCGTGGTTGATCAGCATGCGGCGTGTCTGCGGCGAAGCGCCTGATATGATGAAGCGCACGCCGGCGCGCCTCGCCTTGTGGGCAGCGCTCTCGATGACGTTGGCCGCCGTTGAATCGAAGAATGGCACGGCCGAGCAGTCGAGGATGAAGTTCTTGCGCTGGTCGGCGATGCGGTCCAGCACCGTGGCGACGGTCGAGGCGGCGCCGAAGAAGAAGGCGCCGGAAATCCGGTAGACGACGGTGTCGGCATCGCTGGCTTCGCTGGAATCGTATGCGCTGGCGGCGCCGGTTCTGTCGGCGACATCGTCCTGCACCAGTCCCTGATCCGGCTCAACCGCAATGCTCTTGGCCATGCGGTCGATGAACAGGATCGAGCCCAGCGCGAAGCCGACGACGATGCCTTCGGTGAGATCACGGAAGATGACGATCAGGAAAGTCGCCATCAGCACCAGCGCGTCGCCGCGCGAGGCACGCAGCAGCGTGGCAAAGGCCTGCTTCTCGAACATGTTCCAGCACACCACCGCCAGCACGCCGGCAAGGGCTGCAAGCGGGATGTAGCCGGCCAGCGGCGCCGCCACCAGCATCAGGGCAAGCAGGAGGGCCGAGTGGATCATGCCCGAGACCGGTCCATGCGCGCCGGCCCGCACATTGGTCGCGGTGCGGGCTATGGTGCCGGTGGTGCAGATGCCGCCGAACAGGGCGGACGCGATGTTGGCGAAGCCTTGCGCCACGAGTTCGCAGTTGGAGCGGTGCCGCCTTCCTGTCATGCCGTCGGCGACCACCGCCGACAGCAGCGATTCGATCGCGCCGAGCAGCGCAAAGGCTAGGGCGTCCGGCAGGACGTCGATCATCCTGTCGAAGCTGATCGGCGGAAAGGCCGGCATTTGCAGGCTGCGCGGGATACCGCCGAAGCGCGTGCCGATCGTTTCGGCAGGCAGAGAAAACAGCGCCACGACAAGCGACGCCAGACCGATGGCGATCAGCATGGCGGGCCATTTCGGCCGCCACCGTTTCATCAGGGCAATGGCGACGATGGTCAGCAGAGCGACGAAGGTCGCGGCGAGATTGATCGTGCCGGCCGCCTCGCCGATCGCCATCAGCTTCGGCACCAGCGGTCCAGGTTCTTTGCCGGCGAGTTTTAGCCCGAACAGCTCGACGATCTGGCCGGAGAAGATGATGATGGCGATGCCGGCGGTGAAGCCGACGGTCACCGGATAAGGAATGAATTTGATGTAGGTGCCAAGCCTGAGGTAGCCGATGGCGAGCAGCAAAACGCCGGCCATCATCGTCGCCAGCAGCAACCCGTCGACGCCGACCCGTGCCACGGTTGCCCCCATCAGCACGATAAAGGCGCCCGCCGGCCCGCCGATCTGGAAACGGCTGCCGCCCAGAGCCGAGACGAGGAAACCGCCAATGATGGAAGTGTAGAGCCCGCGCTCCGGAGACACGCCCGATGCGATCGCGATCGCCATCGACAGCGGCAGCGCCACGATGGCCACGGTCAGTCCGGCGATGGCATCGGCCTTGAAGTGCTCTGATGTGTAGCCTTCGCGCAGCACCGTCGCCAGCTTCGGCGTGAACAGTTCGGAAAATGTCGGCTGCGCCGGTTGATGAATTGCCCGCTGGGTTCGATGCATGGACTGCCTTCCGCTCCTGATGCATGCCGCCAAAAAGTGCACAGCGGCCACGCCTAAAACCAAGCAGGCGGCGGGATCGTCGGCAGGACTGTCGGCGGTCGCCGTCGCGACTCTATCGGCTCAGCCTGGCGGGTTCTGCGGCACGACCGGCTTGAGGCGCACCCCCCTGCCGCCGCGCTCGCTGGCCTGGTTCTCGCCGATCAGCTCCACGCCGGCCCGGTCGAGGGCCTGGATGACCTTCATCAGCGTATCGACCACGCCCCTGACCACGCCGTCGCTCGCTTCCATGCGCTGAATGGTTGGAAGCGAAACCCCGGCGCGCTCGGCGAGCGTCTTCTGATCGATGCCGGCCAGAGCCCTTGCGGCGCGCATCTGCGCGGCAGTGATCATTGGCTAAAACCCCCGTCTGAGTCTGCATTCCATGTATAATACCATCATTATGAGGGTTCAAGCATCATCATGCACATGTCAGACATGTGCACACCAGGCCGTTTGCATCTTGGCGAGCCTGCGCGCCCGCTGGGCCAGCACGCCCCAGCCGCCGCAACTTAGAGGAGAATTGGCGCAGCGTCGTTCGGAACGGGCGGTTCAGGCTCCGGCGGTCTGCCCGCGCCATCGCTGGAACGCCCATGCGACCAGCCAGCACAGCATCGCCCAGGCGAAGCCGGCGCACCAGCCGGCCAGCACGTCCGATGGCCAATGAACGCCGAGATAGACGCGGCTGATGCCGACGAGCAGTGCTGTCAGCACGGCAAGTGCCAGCACATAGATCTTGGTCGTTCGCCCAGGCAGGAAACGCGACGCCATGCTGCCCAGCGTCAAATATGTCACCGCCGACAGCATCGCATGGCCGCTTGGAAACGAAAGCGTCGCCACGTCGGCGAGATGCGAGACCAGGTCGGGGCGCGGCCGATCGATTCCGAGCTTCAGCGTGCTCGACAGGGCCTGCCCGCCCGCCACCGCGACGAAGACCAGAAACGCTGCTCCCGGCTTGTGGATCAGCAGCAGATAGACGATCACCGCCACTGTGATCAGCCCGAGCACGATGGCGCTGCCGAGGCTGGTAATGTCGCGCATCGCCCCTTCCAGCCATGGCGGTCCGATCGGATTGTCGGGCTGTCCCGCTTCACGGAAGACGAGCATGATTTCCGTGTCGAAGGCGTGCGGCGTGGTGTCCCGCGCCACCTCCATCAGCTCCTCGAACCCCCACAGCCCGCCGGCGATGACCAGTCCGGCCAACAGCACCGGGAATTCGATCCAGTTGAGCAGCTTGTTTGCGGTATTCTTCATCGGGCCAATCGTCCTACAGCGCCGCGCGTCCTTTTGGACGCAAAGGACGCTGTAGCACTTTGATTTCGCGCATGATCCTTTCCGAAATCGATTCCGATTTTCGGGGTCATGCGCAACTACAGTTTTTGCAGATAGGGTCCGAGCGTGATCAGCGCCACCGCTGCGACGGCGAGCACGATGCCGGTCGCCTGCAACGAATTGACGCGCTCGCCGAAGAACACCAGTGCCACCACGTTCACAGACACCAGTTGGATCACCGCCGACAGGCTGAACGACACCGACATGCCGAATTCACGGATCAGCCTCAGCATGATCAGATTGCCCGCTGAATAGAGCGCCAGAGTCAGAACGATCTTGCCGAGGCTCGGCGCCAGCCCCCATTGCTTGGCCGCCGTCGCCGCCAGCAGGAAGATCACTGTCGAAATGCCGAGCTGCCCCAGTCCCCAGAAACTCACTTTTTTGTTCCTCCCGACGCAGTGCTTGCGCGCCTGCCGCAGATCTTGTTTCGGAAGTGTCGGTCGCGGTCAAGCGGCCTGATCAAAGACATGAAATCGGGCTGGAAATTGGTCGGCAACGTCATCAAACTGTGATCTGCTGGCGATACGCGGTCAGTCAAGCAGCACGCTCCAGCCATCCCAAAGAGCCAGAGGCACGCCCCCATGACTGAACATCGCCCCGACGCCCATTTCCGCACCAGCCTGCTCGAGGAAAACGATGGGCCAGGAACCAATCCCACTGACAACCAGACGATGGGCGAAATCATCGCCGCGCGATTCTCGCGCCGTAGTTTTCTGCAGGGATCGCTCGCGGCAACCGCCATCGCCGCCACCGTCAGCCCGCTCGCGCTGATCCTCGCCGACGATGCCCGCGCCGGCGGCGGCTCGGTCTTCAGTTTCGACGAGGTCGAGGCAGGCGTCGACGACAAGCACCATGTCGCTGCCGGCTACGACGCCGACGTGCTGTTGCGCTGGGGCGATCCGCTGTTTGCCGATTCGCCGGAATTTGATCCGACAAAACAGTCGGCGCAGGCCCAGGAAAGACAGTTTGGCTACAACAACGACTATGTCGGCTATCTCCCGATAGACGGCTCGGCCGAGCACGGCCTGCTGGTGGTCAACCACGAGTACACCAATCCGCATCTGATGTTCCCGGGCCTTGTCAGCATCGTCGATGGCGAGGCCAAGCAGGCCCCACTGAGCAAGGAACAGGTCGATATCGAGATAGCCGCGCATGGCGGCACCATCGTCGAAGTTCGCAAGGTATCAGGCAAATGGCAGGTGGTGCGCGACGGCAAGCTCAATCGCCGCATCACCGCCAACACCGAGATGGCGCTGTCCGGCCCCGTCGCCGGCCACGACCGGGTCAAGACCAGTGCCGATCCGACCGGCACGAAGGTCTTCGGCAGCGTCAACAATTGTGCCGGCGGCGTCACCCCCTGGGGCACCTACATCATGGCCGAGGAAAACATACACGGCTATTTCTCGGGCGAGCTGCAGGAAGGCCACAAGGAAGCCGCCAACTACAAGCGCCTGGGGATTCCCGAAGGCTCCTATGAATGGGCTGCGCATTACGACCGCTTCGACATCGGCAAGGAGCCGAACGAGCCGAATCGCTTCGGCTGGGTCGTTGAGGTCGACGTCAACGATCCGACCTCGGTGCCGCGGAAGCGCACTGCCATGGGCCGTTTCAAGCATGAGGGCGCTGAATCGATCGTCGCCAAGGATGGCCGTGTGGTGTTCTACCAAGGCGACGACGAGCGTTTCGACTATGTCTACAAATTCGTCACGGCCGGCAAGTTCAACGCCGAGGACCGCGCCGCCAACATGGATCTTCTCGACGATGGCACGCTCTACGTCGCCAAATTCGCCGAGGACGGTACCCTGGAATGGCTGCCGCTGGTTCACGGCCAGGGTCCGTTGACCGCCGAGAACGGCTTTGCCGGCCAGGCCGACGTGCTGATCGGGACAAGGCTTGCCGCCGATCTTCTCGGCGCCACCAAGATGGACCGCCCCGAGGATATTCAGCCCCACCCGACGACCGGCAAGGTCTACGTCATGCTGACCAACAATTCGAAGCGCAAGACGGAACAGGTCGACGCCGCCAACCCTCGCGCCGAAAACGCCTTCGGCCACATCGTCGAGATTGTTGAGGACGGTGGCGATTTCACTGCCACCAAGGGCAAGTGGGAAATCATGTTGAAATGCGGCGATCCCTCGGTGGCCGAAGTCGGCGCTACTTTCTCGACTGCAACGACCGCCAATGGCTGGTTCGGCATGCCAGACAATTGCGCCATCGATGCGGCCGGCCGGCTCTGGGTCTCGACCGATGGCCAGGGCCCGAAGGCGACCGGCCGCACCGATGGCCTGTGGGCGGTCGACACCGAAGGCGAGGCGCGGGCGACCTCGAAGCTATTCTTCCGCGTGCCGATCGGCGCCGAACTCTGCGGCCCGCTGTTCACGCCCGACGACCAGACTGCCTTCGTCGCGGTCCAGCATCCGGCCGATGGCGGCGAGGACTGGGAGGCTTTTGGCCGTCCCTCCTACTATGAGGACCTATCGACCCGCTGGCCTGACTTCAAGCCCGATATGCCGGTGCGGCCGTCGGTCGTCGCCATCACCAAACAGGGCGGCGGCAAAATCGCGGTCTGAATCACTGCAAGGCGCTAGCAGCGCCAAGGAAGGATTTCGTCGGTACGAAATCCTTCCTTTTCCTGATGCGCGGGAATGCGCCTGATGGGCTCATTCGGCGCGCTGAACCACGGCCACGTTCATCATGGTTCTCAACCTGAAGCCAATGGACTCGTATAATCCGATGGCCGTGGTGTTGCTGGCAAAGGCGTGGAGATAGGGAACTTCGCCGCGCGCCGCTATCTGGTTTGCCACGAACAGCGACAGCAGCCTGCCCAGACCACCGCCCCGAAATTCCGGATGTGAGCACACGCCGCTAAGTTCGGTATAGCCGGGTTGCTTCATGCGTTCGCCGGCCATCGCCGCAAGTCGGCCCTCGATCTTCACACCCCAAAAATCGCCTAGGCTCAAGGCTTCGAGCGTGAATGGGCCAGGCTTGGTGACCAATGCCAAGGCGAGCATCTCAGCTGCATCGTCTCGCGTCAGACGTTGCACGCGGTTGTCGGAGACCATCTGCAATGGCCGCTCGGCAATCATCTGAACCCCGGGCGCGGTCGAAGTCGCCGAGAGTTCCGCGGGCAGAGCAATGGCGTCCGCCTGAAGCAGGATCGCACTCTCGCCTGGGGAGACAAGTTTTCCGAGCGCCTGCAGGCTTTCCGCATCGTCCGCGGCACTGGCGGCGAAGGGAGCTATCGAGGGCCGATACCGCATGGCGAGGTCGTCACCTTGCGCGAAGGCTTGGTGTCGCGTCCGAAGCGCGCTCCACACGGGACGGTCAAGCAGGTATTTCATCGCGTGGCACTTCCGGCTTCTTTACACGACGGTCGAGAGGCGCCGCGGCGAGGCCGTCCTCGATGGCGGCCAGCTGATCAAGAAGCGGCCCAGAAAGATCCGCGCACAGATCCGCGACGGCATTCTCGATGCGCGCCCAGACGTCGTGCTTTGCAACATCGACCAGCCGCTGGCCGTGCAGGGTGAGGCAGACAATCCTGCGCCGCTGGTCATCATCCGATGGACTGACCTCGACCAGTCCCAATTCGGCCAGAAGCGACACGCTCCGCGTTACACCTGGCTGTGCGACCCCGAGGGATTGCGCTAGTTCCCCGACTGGCAGCGGGCCCAGCCTGTCGAGCGCAGCCAGCAGCGGGTATTGGCTCGACTGAACCGGCACATCGAGGCAGTCGAGCAGGCGCTGCGTATCCGCCTGCAATTGCTCGCCAATACGCTTCAGCCTGCTGCCCAGGCACAGGAAGCCAAGGGACCTTACGACGTCTTCCATAATCAACCTGCCAGCCAATTGATAACACGATATATAACATTTTATGGAAATCAAGCGCCGCCATCGCACGGCCGCTTTCAACCGTCGTCACCAGATTTGGTCGTCTTGGGTCGGGAACATCGCTCGGATGCTGGCGCTGCGTCGCCTGGGCAGGCCGTTCGGTCAGTTCCGCAGCCGGTAGCCGGTCCTGAAAATCCACGCGACAATCGCTATGCAGATAAGCAGGAAAACCACGGTCATGCCGAGGCTGATGCCGATCGAGACGTCGGACTTGCCGTAGAAGCTCCAGCGAAAGCCGCTGACCAGATAAAGGACTGGGTTGAACAGCGTCACCGTGCGCCAGGTGCCGGGCAGCATGTCGATCGAATAGAAGCTGCCGCCAAGGAAGGTAAGCGGCGTGATGATCAGCAGCGGCACCAGCTGCAGCTGCTCGAAGCTCTTCGCCCAGATGCCGATGATGAACCCGAACAGGCTGAAGGTCACCGACGTCAGCACCAGGAAGGAGAGCATCCAGAACGGATGCTCGATGGTCAGCGGCACGAACAGCGACGCGGTCCCCAGGATGATCAGGCCGAGTATGATCGACTTGGTCGCCGCACCCCCGACATAAGCGATGATGATCTCCAGATAGGACACCGGCGCCGACAGCAGTTCGTAGATCGAGCCGACGAATTTCGGGAAATAGATGGCGAAGGAGGCGTTGGAGATCGACTGTGTCAGCAGCGACAGCATGATCAGCCCCGGCACGATAAAGGCGCCGTAGCTGATGCCGTCGATCTCGGTGATGCGCGAGCCGATGGCCGAGCCGAAGACGACGAAATAGAGCGATGTCGAGATGACCGGCGAGACGATGCTCTGCAGCACGGTCCGAAAGGCGCGCGCCATTTCCATCTTGTAGATCGCCCAGACGGCTCGCAGGTTCATGCGCCCTTCCTCACCAGGTTGACGAAGATCTCCTCGAGCGAGCTGTTTTGCGTGTCGATATCGCGGAACTGGATGCCGGCCGTCTCAAGGTCGCGGAGCAGCGAGGCGACGCCCGGCCGCTCGCTCTGGTTGTCATAGGTGTAGGTCAGTCGATCACCGTCCGGCGAAAGCTCCAGCGCGTAGCGCGACAATTTCTCGGGTATGGTGGCGAGCGGACTGCGCAATTCCAGCAACAGCCGCTTGCGGCCGAGCGTGCGCATCAGTTGCACCTTGTCCTCAACCAGCACGATCTCACCGCGATTGATGACGCCGACGCGGTCGGCCATCGCCTCGGCCTCCTCGATATAGTGCGTGGTCAGGATGATGGTGACGCCATCCTCGCGCAGCCGGCGCACCATCGCCCACATGTCCTGACGAAGTTCGACGTCGACGCCGGCTGTCGGCTCGTCGAGGAACAGCACCCTCGGTTCGTGCGACAGCGCCTTGGCGATCATCAGCCGCCGCTTCATGCCGCCGGACAGGGTGATCGCCTTGGCGTCCTTCTTGTCCCACAACGACAGTTCGCGCAGCACTTTCTCGACAAAGGCGTGATTGGCCGGCTTGCCGAACAGGCCGCGGCTGTAGTTGACCGTCGCCCACACGCTCTCGAACGCGTCGATGGTCAGTTCCTGCGGCACCAGCCCGATGAGGCTGCGTGCGGCGCGATAATCCCGGCTGATGTCGTGGCCGTCGACGCTGACCGTGCCCGACGAGCGGTTGACGATACCGCAGACGATCGAGATCAGCGTCGTCTTGCCGGCGCCGTTCGGCCCGAGCAGCGCAAAAATCTCGCCGCGCTCGATATCGAGGTTGATCTCCTTCAGCGCTTTGAAACCGGTGGCGTAGGTCTTGGTGACCCCGGAAATGGCAATGATCGATGGCATGGTTGAAAAACGGCTGCTTGAAAGGAGGTCTGTTGATTTTAGTCCGCTGAATGTCGGTGCGCGCGGCCGGAAGTCAATGGCACTCCTGACATTCTGGACATCGGCGCATCCACCGCTGCGCGGTCCTGCGGCGTTCCGCCTCGCGTGACGCCACGCCGCTTTGACCGCCTGGCGCATCCGGCCTATCTTCCCTGACATAGCAGCAGCCGGAGCCCGCCATGGACCCGCTCATCCTTTCGCGCATCCAGTTCGGCGCCAACATCTCGTTCCATATCCTGTTTCCGGCTATCACCATCGCGCTTGGCTGGTTGCTGCTGTTCTTCAAGCTTCGCTACAACGCCACCGGCGATACCGCCTGGATGCGCGCCTATTTCACCTGGGTGAAGGTGTTCGCGCTGTCCTTCGCCATGGGCGTGGTTTCGGGCGTCACCATGAGCTTCCAGTTCGGCACCAACTGGCCGGGTTACATGGAGACCGTCGGCAACATCGCCGGCCCGCTGCTCGCCTATGAGATACTCACCGCCTTCTTCCTCGAGGCGGCGTTCCTCGGCATCATGCTGTTCGGTTTCCGCCGCGTCTCCAACCGCATCCACACGCTGGCAACCGTGCTGGTGGCCGGCGGCACCACCCTGTCCGCCTTTTGGATCATCGCGCTCAATTCATGGATGCAGACGCCGGTCGGCTTCGAGATGCGCGACGGCGTAGCCCACGCTACCGACTGGTGGGCGATCGTCTTCAACCCGTCCATGCCCTACCGGCTCGTCCACATGCTGCTTGCCTCCGGCCTGACGGTTTCGTTCCTGATCGCCGGCCTGTCGGCGCTGCGCTATCTCTATGGCGACCGTTCGGAATCGATGTGGAAGGCCTTGCGCACCGGAGTTTTCACCGCGGCGATCCTGATCCCCATCCAGATCTTCGCCGGCGACCAGCATGGCCTCAACACGCTCGAGCATCAGCCGCAGAAGATCGCCGCCATGGAGGCCAACTGGAACACCGGCCCCAACGTGCCGCTGGTCCTTTTCGCGCTTCCCGACGAGGCGGCAAGGGAGAACAAATTCGAGCTCACCATCCCCGATGGCGCCAGCCTCATCCTCAGGCACAGCGCCAGCGGCGTCGTGCCGGGGCTGAACGACTATGCCGGCAACCACCCGCCGGTGTTCCCGGTGTTCTGGGCTTTTCGCATCATGGTCGGCACCGGCGTCCTGATGCTCGTCGTCTCCTGGTCGGCCGCCTTTTTCCTCAAGCGCCGGCACAGCCTGCCGAGACCGCTGGCGCTGGTGATGGTGCCGATGGCGCTGTCCGGCTGGCTGGCGACGCTGGCTGGCTGGTACACCACCGAGATCGGCCGCCAACCGTGGCTGGTCACCGGCGTGCTGAAAACTGTCGATGCCGTCGGCCCGGTCGCCGGCAGCCAGGTCGCGCTGTCGCTCGCGGTCTATCTCATCCTCTATGCGCTGCTTCTGATCGCCTATCTCGGCGTGCTGGTCTATCTGGCGCTGAAGGCGGCGAAGGACGGCGATGCCTCGCCGCTGCCGGGCGTTCTCGACGCGCCGCTGTCGCAGCCGGCGGCGAAATAGGAGAACGGCGATGACCCTCGACTGGCCGACATTGCTCCCCCTCATCTTCGCCGGCCTGATGGGCCTTGCCATCCTGATCTACGTCATCCTCGACGGCTTTGACCTCGGTATCGGCATCCTGTTCGCAGCCGCCGGAGACGCCGAGCAGGACACGATGATCGCCGCAATAGGCCCGTTCTGGGACGCCAACGAGACCTGGCTGGTGCTGGCCGTCGGCCTGCTGCTGGTCGCCTTCCCGCTGGCGCACGGCACCATCCTCACCGCGCTCTACATTCCGGTCTTCCTGCTCCTTGTCGGCCTGATCCTGCGCGGCGTTGCCTTCGATTTCCGGGCCAAGGTGCCGGCCGGTCACAAGCATCGCTGGAACCGCATCTTCTTTCTGGGCTCGGTCATCGCATCGCTGGCGCAGGGCTACATGCTGGGGATCTATGTGCTGGGCCTTGATGTCGGCCTCGGCGGCATGGCCTTCGGCGCGCTGGTGGCGCTCTGCCTTGCCGCCGCCTACGCGGCGATGGGCGCGGCCTGGGTCATCTACAAGACGGAAGGCGAATTGCAGAGGAAGGCGGTGCTATGGCTGCGCCGGGCGCTGGTGCTGACCGCGCTCGGCATGGTCGCCGTCTCGCTGGCCACGCCGCTCGCCAGTCCGCGCATCTTCGACAAATGGTTCGTCTGGCCGGCCATGCTCTATTTGTCGCCGCTGCCGGTCCTGTCGGCGGTGCTGTTCGCATGGCTGTGGCGGCAGACATTCCATCTGCCTAAGGCCGGCGACCGCCATGCGCTGACGCCGTTCCTGACGCTGGCCGCCATCTTCACGCTGGGCTTTGCCGGCCTCGCCTGGTCGTTCTATCCCTTCGTCGTGCCCGACAGGCTGACCATCTGGCAGGCGGCGTCCGCGCCGGAAAGCCTCGCCATCATCCTGGCCGGCACGGTGGTGGTGCTGCCGATCATCATTTTCTATTCGTTTTATGCCTACCGCGTCTTCGGCGGCAAGGCGACGGATCTGACCTACGACTGACTGGCAAACCGCCGAACTGCACAATATTTAGGCAGTCGATTGCTCGGGCGGCAGCGGCTCGTGAAGACTGCCTTGCCAATCCCACCTTGCCAATTCCGCCGGGAAAGTCCGATTCGCAGCGATTTCGATGGTTTGGCATGTCTGTTGCTTTGCCCTGGCGACCAATTGGTTTTGTCCAGTCAAAGGGAAAGATAATGAACCGTCGCAATGTCTGCATGCTGGCCTTCTCCGCCGCCGTTGGAATGGCCATGGCTTCGTTTCCGCAGGCGCGGGCCGACGCCTTGAGCGACATCGCGGCGCGCGGCACCGTCCGCATCGCCGTTCCACAGGATTTCCCGCCCTTCGGCAGTGTCGGCGCCGACATGACGCCGCAAGGCTACGACGTCGACATCGCCAATCTGATTGGCGAAAAGCTCGGCGCCACGGTCGAGATCGTCCCGGTCACCAGCGCCAACCGCATTCCCTATCTCCAGACCAACAAAGTCGACCTGGTCATTTCCAGCCTCGGCAAGAATCCCGATCGCGAGAAGGTCATAGACTTTTCCGAAGCCTATGCTCCGTTCTACAACGGCGTGTTCGCTCCGGCAGACGTCGCCGTCGCAAAAGCGGAAGACCTCGCCGGCAAAACCGTTGGCGTCACCCGCGGCGCGATCGAAGATCTCGAACTGACCAAGGTTGTGCCCACGAGCGTCGAGATCAAGCGCTATGAGGACAATAACGGCACTATTTCGGCTTTCCTGTCGGGCCAGGTCGAGGTGATCGCGACCGGGAATGTCGTCGCCGCCGCCATCCTCGAAAAGAACCCGCCCAAGCGGCCGGAGCTCAAGTTCCTGATCAAGAACTCGCCTTGCTACATCGGCATGAACAAGGAGCAGCCGGCGTTGATGGCCAAGATCAACGGCATCATCGCCGCCGCCAGGTCCGATGGCGCCCTCAACGCGATTTCGCAAAAATGGCTGAAGGTGGACCTGCCGGCTGAGCTGTGATCGCCGCCCGCCGCGTGTGGCTGAGGTCGGAGTGCAAGCCATGACCTATCAGTTCGATTTCGGCTGGCTGATCGGATCTCTGCCGGTGCTGCTCAAGGGCATCCGGATCACCGTGCAGCTCATCCTGATCGGCGCGGTGTTCGGCGTGGCATTGGGCATTGCCTGCGCCTGGGTGCGGGCGCTGGGGCCGAAATGGCTAAAACCCGTCGTCGCGACCTATGTCGAGCTGATCCGCAACACGCCCTTCCTCATCCAGCTGTTCTTCATCTTCTTCGGCCTGCCGTCGCTTGCCATCAGGATGTCGGAGCTGACCGCCGCCAACCTCGCCATGATCGTCAATCTCGGCGCTTACAGCTGCGAGATCATCCGCGCCGGCATTCAGGCCACGTCGCGCGGCCAGTTCGAGGCCGGCGCCAGCCTCGCCATGACCCCGTTCCAGACCTTCTGGCACGTGGTTCTGGTCCCGGCGCTGCAGCGCATCTGGCCCGCGCTGTCGTCGCAGATCGTCATCGTCATGCTGGGTTCGGCCGTCGTTTCGCAGATTGCCGCTGAGGACCTGACCTTCGCCGCCAATTTTATCCAGTCGCGCAATTTCAGGGCCTTCGAAACCTACATCGTCTCCACCTTGATCTACCTGGCGCTCGCCATCCTGCTGCGCCAGCTGCTGGCCGGCCTGGGCGGGATGCTGTTCCCGAGGAAGGCGTCGCGATGAGACAGGCGCCATGACCGAGTTCAGCTTCTGGGACATCCTGCGCAACCTGCTTCTGGCCGCCCGCTGGACCGTTGTCCTCTCGCTGGTCTCCTTCATCGGTGGCGGCATCGTCGGCGCGGCCCTGCTTTTCTTGCGCATCGGCGGCCGGCGTGGGATGCAGTTTCTGTCACGCGGCTACATCCAGCTGTTTCAGGGCACGCCGCTGCTGATGCAGCTCTTTCTGGCTTTCTTCGGGCTTGGCCTGTTGGGCATCGACGTTCCCGCTTGGCTTGCCGCCTGTGTCGCGCTCGTCCTGTGGACCGCAGCCTTCCTCGCCGAAATCTGGCGTGGCTGCGTCGAGAGCATTGCCAAGGGCCAATGGGAGGCGTCAGCCAGCCTCGGGATGGGTTATCTCCAGCAGATGCGCTACGTCATCCTGCCGCAGGCACTGAAAGTGGCGGTGCCGCCGACCGTCGGCTTCTCGGTGCAGGTGGTGAAGGGCACCGCGCTCACCTCGATCATCGGCTTCGTCGAACTGTCGAAGGCCGGTTCGATCGTCACCAACGCGACGTTCCAGCCGTTCACCGTCTATGGCCTGGTCGCGCTCATCTACTTTGCTATGTGCTGGCCGCTGTCAAAATCCAGCCAGCTCCTGGAAAGGAAGCTCAATGTCGCTCATCGCAATCACTGAGGTGAAGAAGCGCTTCGGCGACAACGAGGTGCTGAAGGGGATTTCCATCGACGTCGCGCCGGGCGAGGTCGTCGCCATCATCGGCAAGAGCGGTTCGGGCAAGTCGACGCTGCTGCGCTGCATCAACGGGCTCGAGACCATCGATGAAGGCTCGATCGTCGTCGCCGGCGCCCAGTTCCTGCCCGACGAGGTGCATCTCAAGGCGCTGCGCCTGAAGGTCGGCATGATTTTTCAGCAATTCAACCTGTTTCCGCATCTCACCGCCGGCGGCAATGTCATGCTGTCGCAGATGGTGGTGAAGAAGACGCCGAAGAAGGACGCCGAGGCGGTCGCGCGAAAAATGCTCGACCGCGTCGGTCTCGCCCACAAGTTCGATGCGTTGCCGGACGAATTGTCCGGCGGCCAGCAGCAGCGCGTGGCGATCGCCCGGGCGCTCGCCATGCAGCCCATCGCGCTGCTATGCGACGAGATCACCTCGGCGCTCGATCCCGAGCTCGTCGCCGAAGTGCTGGCCGTCGTCAAGGAATTGGCGGCGGAAGGCATGACGCTGGTGATGGTCACCCACGAGATGCGCTTTGCCCGCGACGTCTGCTCGCGCGTCGTTTTCATGCATCAGGGTCGTGTCCACGAGATCGGCGCCCCCGAGGACGTTTTTTCCAATCCCAGGACGCCGGAGCTCCGGCAGTTTCTGGGCGTGCAATAAGCTTTGTTGATATTTCAGCCGGCCTGCACCCGGCGCTACTCGCGTACCCGAAAGTGCGCCCCGTTCCGGTTCTCGGAATCCACCATTTTCGGCGCGGCCTGACCTGGTACCTCACCACACCTGACGCCGACATGCGTCCATGAGGACGCACCAGGTACACACTGGCAAAGATCAGCTCTTGTTGCCGGCCAGCACCAGCACCGGCTTGTCGCTGTAGAGGTCTGGGAATAGCGTCTTCAAATTCTCGACCTTGGGCAGGTCGTTGTAGACGATGTAGGGATAGGTCGGGTTCAGCGTCAAAAAGTCCTGGTGGTAGTCCTCGGCCGGATAGAATTTTTTCCCCGTCTCCAGCGTGGTCACGATCGGCTCCGGAAACACCTTGGCCTTGTCGAGCTGGGCGATATAGCTCTCGGCGATCTTCTTCTGCGCGTCGCTTTCGGCAAAGATCGTCGAACGGTATTGCGGGCCGCGGTCCGGACCCTGGTAGTTCAGCTGCGTCGGGTTGTGCGCGACCGAGAAATACACCTGCAGCAGCTGGCCGTAACTGACTTTGGACGGCTCGTAGATGATCTCGACGGCCTCGGCATGCCCGGTCCGGCCGGTGCCGACCGTCTCGTAGACGGCGGTGTCCTTGTCGCCGCCGGCATAGCCGGAGACGGCGCTGGTCACGCCCTTGACGTGCTGGAACACGCCTTGCACGCCCCAGAAGCAGCCGCCGGCGAAGATCGCCCTGGCGGTGCCGGCGGCGGGTTTTTCGTCCATCGCCGGTGGCGGGATCACCACCGCCGCCTCGGCCGCGATCGCCGGCGTCTGCCACAAGGCGGCGCCAGCCGCCGCGAGCATCAGCGCCGCAAGCGCGCCCCAGGCGAATTTCTTCGACCGTTTCGCGGCGGGTTCTCCAATGCCAGTCATGTCTGATCTCCCATGATGGTGTTGTGACTATAGAACATATTGGCCCGCCGGCGTCTCACATTGCCGTGCGTGTTGGGCCGTGCGTATTTGGAACACGGCGCCGGCGCAGGGTGCCCCAGCGCCGGGCCGCAAGAACCCGTCCCAGACCTGGACAGGAAACGGCCAGGGCCAGGGACTGCCGAGGCGGGACCTACTTGGCCATGCCCATCGCGTCGCAGGCCTTTGTTGCCTCATCCTTCTTCATCGCGTCGGTCTCCATGGCTGCCTTGTCCATGCATTCCTTCATCTTTTCGGCGGCCATCGGGTCGGCCGGCTTCATCGCGTCGGTGGCCATCGCATCGGCGGGCTTCATGGCATCCGTGGCCATCGGGTCAGCGGGCTTCATCGCATCTTCGGCACGGGCGATGCCGCCGGCAAAAAGCACCGTCGAGCAAAGCGTCGCTAGGGCGAGCGCCGGCAGCGTCAGGCGGGTGAAGTTGATCATGGTGGTCTCCTCTGGGGTTGGTGGCGCGCTGATGCGGCCGGCATGTGCGGCGCCGCTCGTGCGGCGTTACGCAAATCTCGAGAGTCTAGTTTGTCGCGGCGGCCAGGATCTGTCCGCCAGCTGGCACTTGCACCAGCACCGCGGTGCTGAGCCCGCTCGCGGCCGCCGGCAGCGGCAGCGCGAGGGCATCGCCGGTCCAGGCGCCAAGCCTGGAGAGGGAATGCACGACATTGGCGTGCGGCAGCGTGCGTCCGGAGTTTTCGCCGCGCGCCACCGGCACTTCGATGACGCCTTGCCGGTAGCGCACCAGCCAAATATCGGCCTTGCCGCCCGGCACCGGGCCGGCGCCGATGGCGATCTTGCCGCCGTCGAGCGACAGCGAGGGTCCTTTCGCGCGGCCGCTGCTCGAAATCAGCTGCTCGATCTCGCCGGGCCGGGCGCCGACCGCATCGGCGTTGCCATTGACCACCACTTGCGGCGTGAAAGGACCCGAACGGCCGAGCGACGGCTCGTAGCGGACCTGGCGCTGGGTGAATTCCTCTCTGCCGAAAGTGTCCTTCCAGCCGAGATAGTCCCAGTAGGTGACGTTGAAGGAGAGCGCCAGCACGCCGGGCTGGTCCTTGAGCTTGACCAGATTGGCGTTGGCCGGCGGACAGGACGAGCAGCCCTGGCTGGTGAACAGCTCGACCACGGTGAGCGGCTGGCCGGCGGCCGCCCCCGTTACCGAAAGCCCCGTTGCAAAAAGTATCGTCGCCGAAAACAGCGCCGCCGCGCCTGCGCGCGTCGCGCTCCTGCTGCGTTTTGCTTTTGATCCAGTCATCGGCTGTCCTCCGCTGCGACGGGCTGCGAGCGCCGGTCATGTCCACACTTCGCCGCCGCAGAGCGGTTCGTTACAGCCATCACCGCTTCGTGATCGGAAGGGTCATCGTTTTTGCGACGCTGGAGATTGGCGAAAGCGGGTGCGACATACAATCTCCCTCCTTGTGGGGGAGATGTCCGGCAGGACAGAGGGGGCGACGTAGAGCGCGGCAGTAGGCCTTGCGTGCAAGTGGCGTCGGGACACTTCATAACGCCAGGTTGATGCATCGATAACCGGAGAGGCGGTCGAATCTCCTGGCAACAGGGGTGGATCACGGCGGCGCGATTTTCAATCTTGGCAAGGCCGCGGGACAGCGCCCCCCTCTGGCCTGCCGGCCATCTCCCCCACAGGGGGGAGATTGGCAGCTCGGGCGCCTGCCCCTACTGCGTAAGCACTGTTTGCGAAGGCCGTTGATTGAAGTCGCATTTGCCGACCACGGTGTAGAAGAAGTCGGCGTTGGACACCGGAGCCGGGACGGGATTTCCGCCGTCCTCCCAGGCCTGCTGGCTGGATTGGCCGCATGGCACTGCAGTGAAGATGTCCACCTTCTCGCCGTTCGCGATCTCGACGCCGTCGATGTACAGCCGGTTCGATGTCGCCGAATCGTTGGATCTGAGCACGGGTGGCTTGGGCGGATTTGCTCTTGCGGCATCCGGCACATCCATCTGCAGAAACAGTGAATCCATAAGGCTGACATCGATCACCGCGCCGGCGCCGTTCGCCGGGTACATGGTGTTGGTGCAGGTGGTCAGGTATTTCTTGTTGCCGCTAACCTGTGTGATCGCCCCGGTTGGCAGGTTGTTGAAATTCTGCACCGTCTTGGTCGTGCATTTTTGTTCCTGGACCTTCGTCTCCGTCGCTCCATTGACCGTATAGACCGTCGACGTGCCGTAGCCTTTCGGATCACCAAAGTTGTTGTAGACATAGGTGATCTTCATCAACGGGTTGACCGCCGTCTCGATAAATTTCGTGCCGTAGAGCGACACCGTCTTGTTCCAATGGCCCGACACCTTTTGGACCTTGAACGTGGTCTGCACCAGCGCCGGCCTCTTGCGCACCGCCGATGCGACGCCGATCTGCACGGTGTCGACGCGGGCGATCTGCATGAAGTTCGTCGGCATGGCAAAGCTGGCCGAAGCATTGATGCTGGCGGTGCCGTCGGCGGCGACGACGAAGCCGTCGAGCTTGGCGGTGCCTTGCCCGCTATTGGCCGCAAACGACTCCTGCAGTTTCACCTGACGGTCCGCCAATGACGTGCTGGTCGGCAGCGTGGTGATCGCCAGGGTCGCGGCATCGAGCGCATTCTGCATCGAGCCCTTGGTCGCAATGGCCGCGTTATAGTCGACCGAGAGGCCCAGAGCGGCACACATCGGGATAAGCATGATGGCGAGTATCGGCGCTAAGGAGCCGCTCTCGGAACTGAGAAAATGGCTTCCGGACAGTGGCATTTCGTGTTCCCCAAAACGGTAACAGGTCGTGTCCTGTCACGCAGGCCGCGAATTATGCCTTAATCTGATGGAGCAAAGTTTAACGACGCTGCGATCGCTGGCGGCTCATGCGGCGCCCGGCCGCTTGCCCGGGCAAGCTGCCCCTGCTAAAGCGCCCGACATGACCACGCCGATCAAGAACATCCGCAATTTCTCCATCGTCGCGCATATCGACCATGGCAAATCCACGCTTGCCGACCGGCTGATCCAGCTGACCGGCGGGCTGGAGCTGCGCGACATGAAGGAGCAGGTGCTGGACTCGATGGATATCGAGCGCGAGCGCGGCATTACCATCAAGGCGCAGACGGTGCGGCTGAAATACCACGCCAGCAATGGCGAGGATTATATCCTGAATCTGATCGACACGCCCGGCCATGTCGACTTCGCCTATGAAGTGTCGCGGTCGCTGGCCGCCTGCGAGGGCTCGCTGCTGGTCGTCGATGCCTCGCAAGGCGTCGAGGCGCAGACATTGGCCAATGTCTATCAGGCCATCGACAACAACCACGAGATCGTCGTGGTGCTGAACAAGGTCGACCTGCCGGCCGCCGAGCCCGAGCGCATCCGCGAGCAGGTCGAGGAGGTGATCGGCATCGATGCCTCCAACGCCGTGCTGATCTCGGCCAAGACCGGCCTCGGGATTCCCGATGTGCTGGAGGCGATCGTCAACGATTTGCCGCCGCCGCGCGAGGGCGACATTGCTGCCCCGCTGAAGGCGATGCTGGTCGACAGCTGGTACGACGCCTATCTCGGCGTCATCGTGCTGGTCCGCATCATCGACGGCGTGCTGAAGAAGGGCCAGACCATTCGCATGATGGGCACCGGCGCCAAGTACCTGGTCGAGCGCACCGGCGTCTTCACGCCGGCCCGCATCAATGTAGACGAACTCGGCCCCGGCGAGTTCGGCTTCTTCACCGGTTCGATCAAGGAAGTCGCCGACACCCGCGTCGGCGACACCATCACCGAGGACAAGCGCCAGACGGCACAGGCCCTGCCCGGCTTCAAGCCGGCGCAGCCGGTGGTGTTCTGCGGCCTGTTCCCGGTCGACGCCGCCGATTTCGAGGATCTGCGCGCCGCAGTCGGCAAGCTGCGCCTCAACGACGCTTCTTTCTCCTTTGAAATGGAAACCAGCGCTGCGCTCGGTTTCGGCTATCGCTGCGGCTTCCTCGGCCTGCTGCATCTGGAAATCATCCAGGAGCGGCTGGAGCGCGAGTTCAACCTCGACCTCATCGCCACGGCGCCGTCGGTCGTCTACCGGCTGCTGTTGAACGACAGCACGACCAAGGAATTGCACAACCCCGCCGACATGCCCGACGTGGTCAAGATATCGGCCATCGAGGAGCCGTGGATCCGCGCCACCATCCTGACGCCGGACGAGTATCTCGGCGGTATCCTAAAACTCTGCCAGGACCGGCGCGGCATCCAGGCCGACCTGTCCTATGTCGGCAAGCGCGCCATGCTGACCTATGACCTGCCGCTCAACGAGGTCGTCTTCGACTTTTACGACCGGCTGAAGTCGATCTCCAAGGGCTACGCCTCCTTCGACTATCACCTTACCGATTACAAGGAAGGCGACCTGGTCAAGATGTCGATCCTGGTCAACGAGGAGCCGGTCGACGCGCTGTCGATGCTGGTCCACCGCACGGCGGCAGAAAAGCGCGGCCGGCTGATGTGCGAGAAGCTGAAGGAACTGATCCCGAACCATCTGTTCAAGATCCCGATCCAGGCGGCAATCGGCGGCAAGGTCATCGCCCGCGAGACGATCTCGGCGCTGCGCAAGGATGTCACCGCCAAATGCTACGGCGGCGACGTCTCGCGCAAGCGCAAGCTGCTCGACAAGCAGAAAGAGGGCAAGAAGCGGATGCGCCAGTTCGGCAAGGTCGACATCCCGCAGGAGGCGTTTATCCAGGCGCTGAAGATGGGCGATTGAGAAGCCGTCCGCGCATAGCTGAGGGGGATCAGGCTTCGTGGCCCAGCGCTCGCGGCTTTATCCGCCGGCGCGTATCGGCTAAGGGCGGGGAGCAAAATCCCGGATCCGCCAATGACCGCCAAATCCTCCCCCCTGTTCCTCGGCATCGACACCGGCGGCACCTATACCGATGCCGTGCTGTGGTCGGAAGCCGGCGGCGCTAACGGAAAGGTTCTGGCCAAGGCCAAGGCGCTGACCACCCGCCACGATCTGGCGGTCGGCATTTCGGGCGCGGTCGATGCGGTGCTGCAAAAAGCCGCCACCGATCCGGCAGCGATAAAACTGGTGTCGATGTCGACGACGCTTGCCACCAACGCTCTGGTCGAGGGCCAGGGCGGCCGCGTCGCGCTGGTGATGATCGGCTTTGCCGAGGGCGACCTTGCCCGCGACGGGCTGAAGACCGCGCTCGGCACCGACCCTGTGGTGTTCTGCCCGGGCGGCCACGATGTCCATGGCAATGCGGCAAAACTCGATCTGTCCGGGCTGGAGGCAGCGCTGCCGGAACTCGGCGCCTCGGTGTCCGGCTTTGCCGTCTGCGCCTATTTCGCCACTCGCAACCCGGCGCATGAGCTAAGCGCGCGGAACCTGATCCGCGGCATAACAGGCCTGCCGGTCACCGCCAGCCACGAGCTTTCGGCCAAGCTCGGCGGCCCGCGCCGGGCGCTGACGACGCTGCTCAACGCCAGGCTGATCTCGATGATCGACCGGCTGGTGGCGGCGACCGAGGGCTTTCTTGCCGCGCGCGGCATCGCCGCCCCGCTGATGGTGGTGCGCGGCGACGGCGCGCTGGTTTCCGCCGCCTTCGCCCGCCAGCGGCCGATCGAGACGATTCTTTCAGGCCCGGCCGCCAGCCTTGTCGGCGCTCGCCACATGACCGGCCTCGACAATGCAGTCGTCTCCGACATCGGCGGCACCACCACCGACGTTGCCGTGCTCGACCAGGGCCGTCCCAGGCTTGACCCGGAAGGCGCCACCGTCGGCGGCTTCCGCACCATGGTCGAGGCGGTCGCCATGCGCACCTTTGGACTCGGCGGCGATTCCGAAGTGACGCTGGAGGATGGCGCGCTCAACCCAAGAATCCTGCTCGGGCCGCGCCGCCTGGTGCCGCTGGCGCTGGCCGGCATGATGCATGGCGAAGCGGTGACTGTCGAACTGGAACGCCAAATCCGCACGGCCAACCCCAGCCGCATGGATGGCCGGCTGGCGGTCAGGACTGGCGTGCCGGAGCGGCTGGCTGCCGGCCTGACCGGCGCCGAGGCCAAGCTTTATGAGCTGATCGGCTCGACGCCCCTCGCCGTCGACAGGCTTTTGACATCAAACGCCCAGAACGCCACCTTGAACCGGTTGGTGTCGCGCGGGCTGGTGCATGTCGCCGGTTTTACGCCGTCGGACGCCGCCCATGTGCTGGGCAAGCAGGCCAACTGGGATGCCGCCACGGCTCGGCTCGGTGCCGAGCTGTTCGCCCGCAGGCGCGACGGCCGCGGGCAGGCGATCGCCGCCTCACCGGAGGCGATCTCGAAACGGGTGCTGACCACGTTGACCCGGCTGTCGGCGGAAGTCATCCTCGAAACCGCCTTTGCCGAGGACGGGCTGGATGGGGCGGCAACCGTGGCGCACGCGCTGGTCCAGCGCGCCGTCGACGCGCATCCCGGCATCGCCCGGCTGAGCGTCGCGCTCGACCGCCCGGTCATCGGCCTCGGCGCCTCGGCGCCGCTGCATTATGCCGGGCTGCCACCGCTGGTCGGCCATGACTGCGTGGTGCCCGAAGATACCGATGTCGCCAATGCGCTCGGCGCCGTCGTCGGCCAGGTCAGGGTTTCGGCAGAGGCGCGCGTCAGCCAGCCCCAGGAAGGGCTGTTTCGCGTCGCCTCGGGCGAAAGCGTGCGCGACTTCAATGACGAGGCGGCGGCGATCGCGGCAGCGGAAACCGATGTCCGCGCCATTGCCGCCGGGCGGGCCAGGGACGCCGGCACCGACAGCGCCGAAATCGAGATCGCCAGCGAATTCCGCGTTTCGACCGTCGAGGGCCAGCGCATGTTTATCGAGGCGCATGTGGTGGCGGTGGCGTCGGGCAGGCCAAGGATCGCGGTTTGAGGGAGAGCGCAATCTCCCCCACAAGGGCGCCCACAAGGGGGAGATTGGCGGCTTTGGCCGGCGGCGAAAATGCCCTACCTTCACCCTAAGCTGAATTGACCCTGCCACCCTGACATGTCAAAGGCCCGGCCAAAGCCTTTCGCCTGGAGAAAGCCCCGATGACCGATCGCGTCGAAATCGCCGGATTGCGGATTGCCCGCGAGCTTTATGATTTCGTCGTGAACGAGGCGCTGCGGGGCACCGGCATTGCAGCCGACGCCTTGTGGACCGGCTTCTCCGCCATCGTGGATGATTTGGCGCCGAAGAACCGGGCTCTGCTCGCAAAGCGCGACGCGCTGCAAGGCCAGAGCGACCGCTGGTATCGCGACAATGGCGCGCCCAGCGACATGGAAGCCTACAAGGATTTCCTGAGGGAAATCGGCTATCTCGCGCCGGACGGGCCGGCCTTCTCCGTCGCGACGGACAATGTCGACCCCGAGATCTCGGTGGTTGCAGGGCCGCAATTGGTGGTGCCGGTGATGAACGCGCGTTACGCGCTGAATGCCGCCAATGCGCGCTGGGGCTCGCTCTATGATGCGCTCTACGGCACCGACGCCATTCCAGAGACCGACGGCGCCGAGAAGGGTGCCAGATTCAATCCCGAGCGCGGCGCTAGGGTCATTGCCTGGGCGAAGGGTTTTCTCGATGATTCGGTCCCGCTGACGACCGGCAAATGGGCAGGGGTGAACGGGCTTTCCGTGGCCAACGGCATGCTGCGGCTGGGCGAGGGCGCCGGCGCCACCACGCTCGCCGATCCCAAACAGTTTGCCGGCTATCGCGGCGACGCCGCTAATCCCGAAGCCGTCCTGCTCACCCGCAATGGCCTGCATGTCGAAATATCGATCGACCGCAGCAACCAGATCGGCAAGACCGATCCGGCCGGCATTGCCGACATCGTGCTGGAATCGGCGCTGACCACCATTCAGGACTGCGAGGATTCGGTCGCGGCGGTCGATGCGCAGGACAAGGTTTTGGTCTACCGCAACTGGCTCGGCCTGATGAAGGGCGACCTTGCCGAGGAGATCACCAAGGCCGGCAGCACGTTTACGCGTAAACTCAATCCCGACCGGTCGTACACCGCGCCTGATGGTGGCGCGCTGTCCCTGCCCGGCCGCTCGCTGATGCTGATCCGCAGCGTCGGCCACCTCATGACCAATCCGGCGATAATGGATCGCGACGGCAACGAAGTGCCGGAAGGCATCATGGATGCGGCGATGACGGCGCTGATCGCGCTGCACGATGTCGGCCCGAACGGCCGCCGGCTAAACTCGCGCGCGGGCTCGATGTATGTCGTAAAGCCCAAGATGCACGGCCCGGAAGAAGTTGCCTTCGCCGTCGAGATATTCGACCGTGTCGAGGCGCTGCTTGGCATGGCGAAAAACACCATCAAGATGGGCATTATGGACGAGGAGCGGCGCACCACCGTCAACCTCAAGGAGGCGATCCGCGCCGCCAAAGATCGCGTCGTCTTCATCAACACCGGTTTCCTCGACCGCACCGGCGACGAGATCCACACTTCGATGGAAGCCGGCCCGATGATCCGCAAGGGCGACATGAAGCAGGCCGTCTGGATTGCCGCCTACGAAGCCTGGAACGTCGACACCGGACTGGAATGCGGGCTGGCCGGCCGCGCCCAGATCGGCAAGGGCATGTGGGCGATGCCCGATCTGATGGCGGCGATGCTGGCGGAAAAGATCGCCCATCCCAGGGCCGGCGCCAACACCGCCTGGGTGCCGTCTCCGACAGCGGCGACACTGCACGCCACCCATTACCACAAGGTCGACGTCCACGCCGTGCAGGCGGCGCTGAAGAGCCGCCCCAAGGCAAAGCTCGACGACATCTTGTCGGTGCCGGTAGAGGTGCGGCCGAACTGGTCGCCGGAGGAGGTCCAGAACGAACTCGACAACAACGCGCAAGGCATTCTGGGCTATGTCGTTCGTTGGATCGACCAGGGCGTCGGCTGCTCGAAAGTGCCTGACATCAATGACATAGGCCTGATGGAGGACCGCGCGACGCTGCGCATCTCCTCGCAGCACATCGCCAACTGGCTGCATCACGGCGTGTGCACCTCAGACCAGGTGATGGAGACGATGAAGCGCATGGCCGGCGTCGTCGACCGCCAGAACGCAGGCGATCCGCTCTACCGGCCGATGGCCCCTGACTTCGACAAGTCGATTGCCTTCCTGGCCGCCTGCGACCTCGTCTTCAAGGGCCGGGTCCAGCCCAACGGCTACACCGAGCCGGTGCTGCACGCGCGGCGGCTCGAGCTGAAGGCAAAGGAAGGCCCCTCGATAGCGCGTACAGAGTTTTAGTATAACCCGACAGATATTAGCAATTACTAAAACGTCGTTGTCCCGGTGCACGCGATCTGCTACGATTTAACTACCGACAAACGGCTCTGGGAGGCCGTGCGTCATGCACAAGATCAACTCAAAACCGGAGAACGGCCATGAAACGGCTTCTGACGGTCGCTGCCCTTGTGGCGGCGGGCAGTTTGGTTGCGATGCAAGGCGCAGCCGCCGATGACGCTGCGATGATCAAGAGCGCTGAATCCGCCGCACCCCCCGCTGTAGCAAGCGGCGCTGCGATCCACGCTATGGATGAGAAGGGTGCAATGCGCACACTGCGCGAGGGCACGAACGGCTTCTGGTGCATGCCGGACAACCCGGCCACACCTGGCCCGGATCCAATGTGTGGCGATGCCAACGCGATGGAATGGGCAATGGCGTGGATTGGAAAAAAGGAACCGCCCAAGGGCAAGGTCGGCTTCATGTATATGCTGGCCGGCGGCACCGATGGCAGCAACACCGATCCTTATGCGACGAAGCCTGAGGAAGGCAACAATTGGGTGGAGACCGGACCGCACGTGATGATCGTCAACGCAACGGACATGATGCAGGGCTATCCGGCTGACCCCAAACCTGACACGTCCAAGCCATATGTGATGTGGGCGGGCACTCCCTACGCACATCTCATGATCCCGGTTAAGTAGCTGCCGCGGCGGCCGGGCCGGTCACCCTCCCTCAAGGGCATATGCGCTAAGATAGCTTCGGCATGGACTGAAATTTGCGCTTTCGTGGTGGTTCACGCCATCGTCGCAAGGCATGGAGATTTTGGCGCAGGGTTGCCAAGGGAGGTTGAGCAAAGATCGCTGCAATCAGAGAGGCGACGATCTGGCGGGTGGCGCGCCACAGCAGGTCCGTCGCTCAATGGGGAGAGACACCCAACTCCTGCGAGAGGGGTTCGGTCACAAGCGCGATGAGGAAGTGGGCAAGAATCCAAGGCTTT
>NZ_JBVVQO010000018.1:0-129638 GCF_055811215.1 Mesorhizobium sp. WSM4819 | reverse complement strand
CGGGGGCTGCGCGGCGGACACGCCAACGTCACCGCTGAATGCCACGCCATTTTTGCAGAACTTGACGCACACAACTTCAAGGGGGAGGGAGACTTCCGTTGGCGTTGACCTCGGCAATTTGCCTGCCATTTGGCGCAAAGGGAAGTAAGGGCGCGCGCGGCAGCGTTCCCTCCCCCTTGTGGGGAGGGTTAGGGTGGGGGTCCTTCTTCGCAAGACTCCAAATGCGATTTGCCCGCTGGGCTGGAGGCGTCAACCCCGGGCGAGCAATGCCTCGACCTCTTGCAGCGCCGGCATCGACGGCGCCGTGCCCGGCCGAGTGACCGAGATGCCGGCGACGGCGCAGGCGAAGCGGACCGCTTGCAGCGGGTCCACGCCTCTCGCAAGTGCTGCGGCCAGGCCGCCATTGAAGGCGTCGCCGGCGCCGGTGGTCTCGACCACGGGACCGGCTTTGATCGCGCCGACATGGTCGGAGCGGCTGGCCGTGTGCAGCAGCGCGCCCTGTTCGCCGAGCGTAACGATGACGGCGCCGGCGCCCTTTCCAAGCAAACGATCGGCGGCGCGGCGGGCGTCGTCGATGGAGGACACCTTGATGCCGGTCAGTTCCTCGGCCTCGGTCTCGTTGGGCGTGACATAGTCGCAGAGCGTGTAGATGCGCTCGGGCAGGCTTGCCGCGGGTGCCGGGTTGAGGATGGTCGTCACCCCTGCCCCGCGCGCGATCTCCAGCGCCCGCATCGCCGCCTCGATCGGCTGCTCGAGCTGGGTGACGAAGACGCCGGCCGAGCGGATCAGGCCGGCGTTAGCCTCGATGTCGTCGGGCGAAATCAGCATGGCCGCACCCGGGCTGACGATGATGGCGTTGTTGCCGCTCGTCTCCTCGACGAAGATATAGGCCGCACCCGTATAACTCTCCGGCGTGTCGATGACGGCGCTCTTCACCCCGGCCTGCGTCCAGGTCTGCCTGGCCATGTCGGCAAAGGGATCGACGCCAAGGCGCGTCAGAAAGGTGATGTCGGCGCCGAGACGGCCGGCCGCGACCGCCTGGTTGGAGCCTTTGCCGCCCGGGCCGAGGGTGAAGGACGTACCAAGGATCGTCTCGCCCATGCGCGGCTGGCGGGCGGCGCGGTAGGCGGTGTCGGCGACGAAGACGCCCAATATGACGACAGGCTTGATGACCACAGGCTTGCCTGGCATCCCGCTACTCCGCGTCCGGCGGAACGACGCCCTTGCGGAAGGCAAAACAGCCATAGAAGCGGCGCTCGCCGGTCTGGATGACGCAATAGGCATTTTTGGCACGTTCGTAGAAAGCGTAGCGCTCGACCGAAATCATCGGCCAGGCCTTGCCCTCAGCCGCATCGATCTCGCTTTGCACTTCTTGCTGCACGGCGGGAATCTCGTCCGGCTTGCCGACGATCTCCATGCGGGCCGCGGCATCGTCGACGAAAGTGTCCAGCGGATAGAGCGACAGCACCGCCTTGACCACGTCAGCCGCCGGTGCATCGATGCGCAGCAGCCGGCCGAGCACGGTCTGGCGGGCCACCGAATCGGAGGGGAAGTTGGTGTCGGCGATGATCAAATCGTCGCCATGGCCCATTGCCCGCAACGCCTGAAGCACGTCGGCATTGAGCAGCGGATTGATCCCTTTGAGCATAGTTCCCTCCCGAACGGGCTTTTTTGATGCCAAGCCTGGCGCATGATCCCGAAGCGTTGTCGGTTTTCGGACAAGATCATGCGCAATTCAAAGTGTTTTAGAGACGATTGCCGGTCTCTGCGTCGAAGAGATGGACCTGGTCGAGCCGCGGTTTCAGATGCAGCGTGTCGCCCGGCTTGAAGTCGTGGCGCTCGCGGAACAGCGCCACCATCTCGCCCTCGCCGAAACGCAGAAACACCAGCGTTTCGGAACCGGTCGGCTCGACGACGGAAATCTTCGCCGGCACGCCGTCAGGGTGGATTTCGAGATGCTCGGGCCGGACGCCGTAGACGACATTGCGCCCGTCCTCCACCTTGCTGCTCGCAGCCATCGGGAACGGCGTCCCGGCGATTTCGACGATGGGCTTGTCGCCCGTGCGCACCACGCCCTTGAGCAGGTTCATCGACGGCGAGCCGATGAAGCCTGCGACGAACAGATTGGCCGGCCGGTCGAACAGTTCCAGCGGCGCGCCGACCTGCTCGATGCGGCCGTCGCGCATCACGACGATCTTGTCGGCCATGGTCATGGCCTCGATCTGGTCGTGCGTGACATAGATGGTGGTGGTCTTCAGCCGCTGGTGCAGTTCCTTGATCTCGGTGCGCATCTGGACGCGCAGCTTGGCGTCGAGGTTAGACAGCGGCTCGTCGAACAAAAACACCTGCGGGTTGCGCACGATGGCGCGACCCATGGCGACGCGCTGGCGCTGGCCGCCGGAGAGCTGGCGCGGATAGCGCTTGAGATAGGGGTTGAGATCGAGGATATCGGCGGCGCGCTTGACCCGCTCGGCGACATCGGCCGGATCGGTCTTCCGCAGTTTCAGCGCAAAGGCCATGTTCTGCTCGACCGTCTTGTGCGGATAGAGCGCGTAATTCTGGAACACCATGGCGATGTCGCGTTTGGCCGGCGGCAGATGGTTGACGACACGGTCGCCGATGGCGATCGTGCCGCCGGAAACGGTCTCCAGCCCCGCCACCATCCTGAGCAGCGTGGACTTGCCGCACCCCGAAGGGCCGACCAGCACCACGAACTGCCCGTCGGCGATGTCGACGCTGACACCGTGCAGGACCTTGACGGTTCCGAACGCCTTGGCCACATTGCTGATCGCGACTTGAGCCATCGGCCCCCCTTTCGTTGCGGTGAAGCTAAACAAGGCAAACGGCGAGGGCAAGTCAGTCTTTTATAGATAAAAAACTCTGTTCGCGTTTGACACGGCACCTGGTTGTGAGAATAGTGAACGGGCTCGGGTTTTGACCCTGTTCCGGGCGCGCCGGCACGCTGGTCGGACCACGGAAGTCGAAGCGTTGCGGAGGAAAACTTGGGCCGCTATTTCTGGGAGCCGCTGTTGTTGGGGAACATTTCCAGCGCTCCAAACACCCGAACAATCACCACAGAGATTCAAGCACATAAGATTCTGGGAGGAACGAAATGAAAGTCAGCCTTTACAACCAATTCATGCGGGCGGGTGCCACTCGCCGCGATGTCCTCAAGGGCGCGGCCAGCATGGCCGCGATCGCAGCGGCATCCGGCGCCGGGCTTGGCGCGCTGACGCGCCCGGCTTCCGCGGCAAGCGAATTGCGCGCGCAGATCCTGCAGATCCCCGGTGTCGGCAAGGGCCAGCCGACCGATGCCGACTTCCAGCAGGTCGGCGAGCTTTGCCTGGAGGCGACCAAGGCCAGCGTCAAGGAAGGCGAATTCGCCGGCGTCCAGCTCACCTTCATGGGGCTCAACAACCAGAACCTGCACAATGTGCTGTTTCGCGGCTTCCTGAAGCCGTGGGAGACCTATACCGGCGCCAAGATCAACTGGATCGACCTGGCGCAGGCGGACTATAACGCTCGCCTGCAGCAGTCGATCGCCACCGGCACCGTCGATTTCGACATCATCGAGATGGGCGCGCCGTTCGAAGGCGACGTCTGCGGCAAGGGCCTGACCTCCGAAATGCCGGACTGGGTCAAGGACCAGATCGACATGAAGGACGTCGTGGCCTATCTGCAGCCACCGGTCGGCACCTGGGACGGCAAGCAGTACCGCGTGACCGTCGACGGCGACGCGCACAATTTCAACTACCGCACCGACGTGTTTGCCGATGCCGACCTCGTCAAGGCGTGGAAGGACGGCGGCGGTGGCGGTGAATGGGGCGTGCCGAAAACCTGGCAGCAGGTGCAGGCGGTGACAAAATTCCTCAAGGGCAAGCAGTTCCAGGGCCAGGATGTTTTTGGCTATCTCGACGCGCCCAAGGCCTGGGGCGGCTTCGGCTTCTATTTCCTCGGCAGCCGCGCCAGCGCATATGCCAAGCATCCCGACGACAAGGCCTGGCTGTTCGACGCCGATACGATGAAGCCGCGCATCAACAATCCGGCCTGGGTGCGGGCGATCCAGGACGTGATCGACGCGCTGCCGTCCGAGCCTGCCGACCAGATCAACGCCGACCCGAACACCACCGCCTTCCAGCAGTTCCTGGCCGGCACCGGTTCGATGGTCACCTGGTGGGGCGACGTCGGCTCCAACGTCAAGACCAACGACAGTTCTGTTGTCGGCGACGTCACCGGCTTCTCGATCCTGCCCGGCTCGGATGACGTCTACAATTCCAAGACCGGCCAGTGGGACAAGCTCGCCAGCGGCCCGAATTATTCGCCGAACTGCGCCTATCTCGGCTGGGGCGTCTACGTCATGGCACGGGTCGACAGCGACGAAAAGAAGAAGAAGGCGGCCTGGTCTGCCGCTGCCCATCTCGGCGGCAAGGACCTGTCGCTCTGGTGCGCAGCATATCCGTCCGGCTTCCAACCCTACCGCAACTCGCATTTCGACATTCCGGAATGGGTGGCGGCCGGTTACGACGAGGCTTTCATCACCTCGTATCTGAAATCGGAGGCCGACAGCTACAACCATCCGAACGCCGCGATCGAGCCGCGTATCCCCGGCATCTTCCAATATTACAGCGCCGCCGAGGACATCCTGGCCAACACCTTCGCCGGCAAGATGACGGCGCAAGAAGGCGCTGACGCCATCGCAGCCGCCTGGGAGAAGCTGACCGACCAGATCGGTCGCGACAACCAAATCAAGCTCTACAAGGCCTCGCTCGGCATGTAGGTTGAGATTTCGGGAACCGCGGTCCGGCGACGCAAAGCCGCCGGACCCTAGTTTGATCGGCCAGCCGGTCATAACAGTTTGACCGGCCAGCCGGTCATAACAGCTTGACCGGCCTGCCGGTCATAGCGGCCTTCAGTGAACGGACGAGACGCGTGGCAGACCAGACTTTGCCCACCAGTGCGTGGCCGGCAAACGCCGCTCCATCCGATCTGATATCGCCGGGCCGCAGGCGGCTCGGCCGGGCGTTGATGGCCGTTGCGACGCTCGGCCTTCTGGCCGTGATCGCAGTTCAGATCCTTTACAAGTCAGAGGTTAACACGATCGGCTTCGAGACCTGGCGGCCGGTCGTCTATGCCTACGTGCTGTGGGGTATAGCACTCGGCATCGGCCAGGTACTGACGCGCGGCGAAGACGGCCAGCGCGCGCTGTTCCTGCTGCCGGCGCTGCTGTTCACCATCGCCATGGTGATCTTCCCGACGCTGTTCGGCTTCTACATCGCGCTGACCGACTGGAATCTCAGTTCCTTCTCCGGCCGCAAGTTCAACGGGCTCGACAATTTCTGGCAGATGCTGGCCGATCCCTATTACCGCAACGCGCTGTTCAACATGGTGCTCTATGTGCTGGCGGTGCTGGTCGAATACGTCATCGCCTTTGGCCTCGCTTTGCTGCTCAACGCACAGATCCGCGCGCGTAAATTCTTCCGTGTCGTCTTCCTCATGCCGTTGATGCTGTCGCCGGTCGCGGTGTCGTGGATGATCGGCAAGTCGCTGATGGAATACCGCTTCGGGCCGGCTGCCGCGCTGGCGCGCCAGCTCGGCTGGGAAAACCCCGCCTTCTTCTCAAACCCGATCACCGCCCGCATCTCGATCATGGTGCTGGATGCCTGGACGTTCATCCCGTTCATGATGATCATGCTGCTCGCCGGGCTTCAGGCGATGTCGCGCGAGGTGCTTGAGGCGGCCAGGGTCGACGGCGCCAATGCCTGGCAGACGTTCTGGCAGGTCACGTTTCCGCTGATGCTGCCGGTATCGGTGACGGCGATCATCCTGCGCATCATCTTCAAGCTGAAGCTGGCCGACATCATCATCACCGTCACCTCGGGCGGCCCGGGCGGCGCGACCGATTCGGTGTCGAGCTTCATCTACCGCGAGTATCGCGACCGCTCGAATGTCGGCTACGGCACCATGCTGGCGATGGCCTACCTGATCATCATCATCGTGTTCGTGACGTGGCTGTTGAAATTCGCCAATCGCTTCGTGCGCAACGTCAATTGACAGGCGGCCAGATGAGCGTCCAGACCACCGACTATGCCGCTTCCGAAATCCGCTCGCCGGCGAGCTTTTTCGCCAACCGCGTCTTCATCTATGGCGCGCTGGTGTTCTGGGCCTTCATCTGCCTGTTCCCGATCTACTGGACGATAACCACCTCGTTCAAGACCGCGGTCGACGTCACCCAGGGCCATCTCATCCCGTTCGTCGACTTCCAGCCGGACTGGAAGGGCTGGCGCTCGCTCGGCCTGTCGCCGGATGCGATCTTCCGGACCTCGACGGTGCGCGACGAGTTCATCAAGCGCTTCATGAATTCGGTCATCACCTCGGTCGGTGCATCGAGCCTCGCCATCGTCATCGGCAGCCTCGCCGCCTACGGCCTCACCCGCTTCCGCTATCACTTCGCCTGGTTCAAGAACGAGGACATCTCCTTCTTCTTCCTGTCGCAGCTGATCCTGCCGCCGGTGGTGCTCGCCCTGCCCTTTCTCGTGCTGTACCGGGAAGTCGGCATGCTCGACACGCGCATCGGGCTGATCCTGCTCTACACGCTGATGGTGCTGCCGATCGTCATCTGGATCATGCGCGACCAGTTCAACTCGATCCCGGTCGAACTGGAGGAAGCAGCCCTCGTCGACGGCCTGTCGATCTGGGGCGCCTTCTTCCGCATCGTCATGCCGATCGCGCTGCCGGGCATGGTCGCGGCCTTCATCCTGGCGATGGTGCTGTGCTGGAACGAGTATTTCTTCGCCGCACTGCTGACCTCGACCGACGCAAAAACCATTCCCGTCATGGTGGCGAGCCAGACCGGCTCGCAGGGTATCAACTGGTGGTCGATGGCCGCACTCGCCACCGCCGCGATCACGCCGCTCGCCGTCATCGGCATCGCGCTGGAGCGCTACCTCATCATGGGCATGACCGCAGGCGCGGTGAAGTAGGCCCTCGCCACTCCTTCGAGCGTTGCAACTGTGGATGCTTTTGAACGCCGGCGGGACAGCGCCCCCCTCTGTCCTGCCGGACATCTCCCCCACTTGGGGGGAGATCGGCCGCCACGCCGGTTTTCGCTAATCTCCAACGCCGCAGGAATGAGCGGGGCGGCTGAAACAGCGAATCTCCCCCCTTGTGGGGGATGTCCGGCAGGACAGAGGGGGGCGCGAAGGATCGCTACGGTTTTCATCCTGCATCCTGCAACGCTCGAAATGGCGCATCCGTTAGCGTGACAATATCGCCCGCATATGCTCGAGGATCATCGCGACGCCCTTTTGCCCCAGTTCCGTCGAGGCCTCAGGGGCGGTCGCCGTATACCATCCCGTATTGTCGGCGAAGTGGCCGGCGTCCACCGCTTCTGGGCACAGCGCCAGCATCAGCGACGTCTCGCCGATGCCGGCATGATCGAAGGGATACTGGCCGTCCGTCACCGTCGGCATCAGCGGATGCACTTGTATCCAGTTGAAGAAATTGCCGCTCTCGGCGTGCTCGGCATAGTAGCCGGCCATCGTCTCGGAGGCCCACCAGCCCTCGCCGCGCTCCTTCTCGAGAAAGCGGAAGATCGCCTGGCGGCCAGCGGTCTTGAAGGCGAGATCGGTCGGCATGCCGGCAACAAAGTTCTCGGTCTGGTGGTGGATGATGGCGTGGATGTTGCGAAAACCGATGCGCAGCAGGCTGTAGAACAGTTCCTCCGCGAACGGCGCCAGCGCCCTGCCGCCGACCTGAACCGAGCCATTGCCCTCTGGCGGCGCCACCGCGTAGCTCGCCGCGCCATAGTAGAAGGCTGGCAGGATGGCGATGTTGGCTTCCTTTTCGAACAGCTCCAGCATCTTGACCACCGCCAGCGTATCCATGCCGACGGCCATGTGCTCACCATGGTATTCGAGCACGCCGAGCGGGAGCACGACCGGCCAGTTCTCGGCGATCGCCTTGCGGATCTGGTGCGGCAGCATCAGCTCGTAGCGCATGACGCCTACTCCATGTTGGTGTGGCGGGCGGCGTCGATACGGCTTTCGCCGATCCGAGCCAGCACCGTGCCAAGTTCGTCGAGTGCAATCCTGAACAGATCTGTGCCGGCATTCGTCATGATGACAGACCCACCAGCTTGCTGCCCTCAAAAACCCATCTGGATTGTTTGGTCACATCTTCCCCGAACAGCTTGTTTTTGCTCATGCTATCACCGTGAAAGTTCGTGTCCAACGGCTCGGAGTGCTTTTGCAGCGCCTCAGGCATGATAGTCTCGGGACATACGGAAATAAGGAAACGGCAGCATATGAAGACACGGCATTTCGACCGCATCGGCAATGGCGGCATCGCGTTCACGGAACTTGGCTTCGGCACGGCGCCGCTCGGCAATCTCTATCGCGCCGTCTCCGATGAGGATGCCAACGCCACCCTGGAGGCTGGGTGGCGGGTCGGCTGCCGCTACTACGACACCGCGCCGCTCTACGGGCTTGGCCTGTCGGAAACGCGGCTCAATCCGTTCCTGCGCTCGAAAAAGCGCGACGCCTATGTGCTGTCGAGCAAGGTCGGCCGCATCATGCGCGCCTGCCCGCCGGATCAGCGCACCGGCATCGGCAAGTTCTTCGACACGCCGTCGCGCCGCGAGGTTTTTGACTACAGCTATGACGGCGTCATGCGCTCCTTCGAAGCCTCGCTGGAACGCCTCGGCGTCGACCGCATCGACATTCTTTTCGTGCATGACATCGACGTCTTCACCCATGGCAGCAAGCAGGCCGCGGACCAGCGCATCGAAGAGTTCATGCGCTCGGGCTATTACGGGCTGCTGTCCCTGCGTGACCAGGGCGTCATCAAGGCGTTCGGCGGCGGCATCAACGAATGGCAGGTTGCCCAGACGCTTGCCGAGCGCGGCGACTTCGATCTGTTCCTGCTTGCCGGGCGCTATACGCTGCTGGAGCAGGAGGCGTTGCAATCCTTCCTGCCGCTATGCCAGAAGCGCGGCATCGGCATCGTTCTCGGCGGGCCGTATAATTCCGGCATCCTGGCAACCGGTCCGAAGCCCGGCGCCTATTACAATTATACCGAGGCGCCGCAGGACATCATCGACCGCGTCGCGCGCATCGAGGCTGTCTGCAAGCGCCACGGTGTGCGCCTGATCGAGGCGGCACTGCAATTTCCGCTGCTGCACCCTTCGGTCGTGTCGGTGATCCCCGGCGGCCAGCGGCCGAGCGAGGTCGAAAGCAATCGGTCGCTGCTCGACGCGAAGCTGCCACCGGCACTGTGGGCAGATCTCAAGCAGGAAGGGCTGATGCGCGCCGATGCACCGACGGTATAGAGCCCGCCAAAGTGGGCGCAAAGGAAAAGCCGGGCATGCCCGGCTTTTCTGGTCTCTGAAACGGGTACGAAGGCCGCTTAGTTAACTGCGTCCTTGAGGCCCTTGCCGGCTGAAAACTTCGGCACGGTGCGCGCCGGAATCTGCACTTCGGCGCCGGTCTGCGGATTGCGGCCGGTCGAGGCAGCGCGTTTTGACACGGTGAAATTTCCGAAGCCGACAAGCCGGACATCACCGCCCTTCTTCAGTTCGCCGGTGATGACGGAGAACACCGCATCGACCGCCGACTGCGCGTCACCCTTCGAAATACTCGCGGCGTCGGCGACAGCGGACACCAGTTCGTTCTTGTTCATAAAAATTCCCTTCCATGAGAAACCGGAACGTACGACTCATCCGGCAGGAAACGGACTTTAGAAAGAAGCGCTTCCGCAACCAAGTCGAAAAGCGTCAAGAGAGTCGAAAAAACCCCGGAATTCCGGGGTTTTTAACATGAAAGAGCCGGGCTCTAGGCCCGGCTCTCCGTTGTGCATTGCAACTTTAGCACGTGCTAATGAGCTAGCGACTTGCCGGCGTCGTCTCCGGCATCCACCGCAGCCGGCGCATTGACCGGCTCGACCCACTCGATCGCCTCCGGCATACGCACAAGCGCATGGCGCAAGACTTCACCGACCCGCCCGACCGGAACGATCTCCATACCGTTCTTCACGTTGTCCGGAATCTCCGCCAGATCCTTGGCGTTGTCTTCCGGGATCAGCACCTTCTTGATGCCGCCGCGCAGTGCTGCAAGCAGCTTCTCCTTGAGCCCGCCGATCGGCAGCACTCTGCCGCGCAGCGTGATCTCGCCGGTCATCGCCACGTCGGCCCTGACCGGGATGCCGGTCAGCACCGAGACGATCGCCGTCGCCATCGCCACGCCGGCCGACGGTCCGTCCTTGGGCGTTGCGCCCTCGGGCACGTGGACGTGGATGTCGCGCTTGTCGAACAGCGGCGGCTCGACGCCGAAATCGAGAGCCCGCGAGCGGACGTAGGAGGCCGCCGCCGAGATCGATTCCTTCATCACGTCGCGCAGATTGCCGGTCACCGTCATGCGGCCCTTGCCGGGCATCATGACGCCTTCGATCGTCAGCAGCTCGCCACCGACTTCCGTCCAGGCGAGCCCGGTGACAACGCCGACCTGATCGTCGGCCTCGACCTGGCCGAAGCGGAAGCGCGGAACACCAAGGTAATCGGCGAGATTGTCGGCCGTGATGTCGACCGTCTTCTTCTTCGTCTTCAGGATCTCGGTCACCGCCTTGCGGCCGAGCTTCATCAGCTCGCGCTCCAGGCTCCTGACGCCCGCCTCACGGGTGTAGGTCTGGATGATGCCGCGGATCGCGTCCTCGCCGACGGAGAACTCCTTCGGCTGCAGTGCGTGATCGCGGATCACCTTCGGCATCAGGTGGCGCTTGGCGATCTCGATCTTCTCGTCCTCGGTGTAGCCGGCGATACGGATGATCTCCATGCGGTCCATCAAGGGTGCCGGGATGTTCAGCGTGTTCGCCGTCGTCACGAACATCACGCTCGACAGGTCGTATTCGACCTCGAGATAGTGGTCCATGAACGTCGAGTTCTGCTCGGGATCGAGCACCTCGAGCAACGCCGACGACGGGTCGCCGCGGAAATCCTGGCCCATCTTGTCGATCTCGTCGAGCAGGAAGAGCGGGTTGGACTTCTTTGCCTTCTTCATCGACTGGATGACCTTGCCGGGCATCGAGCCGATATAGGTGCGCCGGTGACCGCGGATCTCGGCCTCGTCGCGCACGCCGCCCAGCGCCATGCGGATGAACTCGCGGCCGGTCGCCTTGGCGATCGACTTGCCGAGCGAGGTCTTGCCGACGCCGGGAGGTCCGACGAGGCACAGGATCGGCCCCTTCAGCTTCTTCTGGCGGCTCTGCACGGCGAGATATTCGACGATGCGGTCCTTGACCTTGTCGAGGCCGAAATGGTCGGTGTCGAGCACATTCTGCGCGAAGGCCAGATCCTGCTTGACCTTGGAGTTCTTGCCCCACGGTATCGACAGGATCCAGTCGAGATAGTTGCGCACGACGGTCGATTCAGCCGACATCGGCGACATCGTCCGCAGCTTCTTCAGTTCGGCTTCCGCCTTTTCGCGGGCCTCCTTGGAGAGCTTGGTCTTCTTGATGCGCGCCTCGATCTCGGCGGCCTCGTCGCGGCCGTCCTCGCCCTCGCCGAGTTCCTTCTGGATCGCCTTCATCTGCTCGTTGAGATAGTATTCGCGCTGCGTCTTCTCCATCTGGCGCTTGACGCGCGAGCGGATGCGCTTCTCGACCTGCAGGACGGAGATTTCGGCTTCCATGAAGCCCATCGCCTTTTCCAGCCGCTCCTTGACCGAAAGCGTGGCCAGCATCTCCTGCTTCTCGGGGATCTTGATGGCGAGATGCGAGGCGACCGTATCGGCGAGCTTGGAATAGTCGTCGATCTGGCTGGCGGCACCGACCACTTCGGGCGAGATCTTCTTGTTCAGCTTGACGTAATTCTCGAAGTCGGTGACGACGGAGCGGGCCAGCGCCTCGACCTCGACCTCTTCCTCATCCGGTTCGACCAGCGCCGCGGCGCGGGCCTCATGGAAGTCGGGACGGTCAGTGAACGAAACGATTTTCGCGCGCGAGGCGCCTTCGACCAGCACCTTGACGGTGCCGTCCGGCAGCTTCAGCAACTGCAGCACATTGGCGAGCGTGCCGATGTCGAAGATCGCATCGGACTCGGGATCGTCATCGGCGGCATTCATCTGGGTCGCAAGCAGGATCTGCTTTTCCTGACCCATCACCTCTTCCAGCGCCTTGATCGACTTTTCACGCCCGACAAAGAGCGGAACGATCATGTGCGGGAACACCACGATGTCGCGCAGTGGGAGGACTGCGAAGACGCCGTCGCTGGGAGCCTTGGATATTTTGGCCATTGTCCAACCTTTCATGTCGCGACCGCCAATCGGCCAACCGCGATTCTCATATTAACGACCGGGGATGGTTCCGCCTACCACCGTTTGTGACGGGAGTTTTACAGCACAGAATTCGGCGCCACGGCCTTCTTCCGTTAGTTGGAGGCACGCGAGGCAAAGATCAAGGGTCGACACGAAACCGTTCATCCAATCCGTCATAATCGGTTCATCATAGCCTGCCCATCCGCAAACGGCAAAACGGCGCCTTGCGGCGCCGTTTGAAGAACTCCACTACAGGACTGACGTCAGGCGCTGACGTTGCCCTTCTTTTCCTTCTGCTCGGAATAGATGTAGAGCGGCCTGGCGTTGCCGGACACCACCTCTTCCGAAATAACCACTTCGCGCACGCCTTCCAGCGCCGGCAGCTCGAACATCGTGTCGAGCAGGATCGCTTCCATGATCGAGCGCAGGCCGCGCGCGCCGGTCTTGCGCTCGATGGCGCGCTTGGCGATCGCTGACAGCGCATTCTCGTGGAAGGTCAGATCGACATTCTCCATCTCGAACAGCCGCTGGTACTGCTTGACCAGCGCGTTCTTCGGCTCGGTCAGGATCTGGATCAGCGCCGGCTCGTCGAGGTCCTCCAGCGTTGCCAGGACCGGCAGACGGCCGACGAACTCGGGAATGAGGCCGAACTTCAACAAATCTTCCGGCTCGACCAGACGGAAAACGTCGCCGGTGCGGCGATCCTCGGGCGACGCGACGGTGGCGCCGAAGCCGATCGAGGTCTTGCGGCCGCGATCCGAGATGATCTTGTCCAGCCCGGCGAAGGCGCCACCGCAGATGAACAGGATGTTGGCGGTGTCGACCTGGAGGAATTCCTGCTGCGGATGCTTCCTGCCGCCCTGCGGCGGTACGGAAGCGACCGTGCCTTCCATGATCTTCAACAGCGCCTGCTGGACGCCCTCGCCCGACACGTCACGGGTGATCGAGGGATTGTCCGACTTGCGCGAAATCTTGTCGATCTCGTCGATGTAGACGATGCCGCGCTGGGCGCGCTCGACATTGTAGTCGGCCGACTGCAACAGCTTGAGGATGATGTTCTCGACGTCCTCGCCGACATAGCCGGCCTCGGTCAGCGTCGTTGCATCGGCCATGGTGAACGGCACGTCGATGATGCGGGCCAGCGTCTGCGCGAGCAGCGTCTTGCCGCAGCCGGTCGGGCCGATCAGCAAAATGTTGGACTTCGCCAGTTCGACGTCGTTGTTCTTGCCGGCATGCGCGAGGCGCTTGTAGTGGTTGTGGACGGCCACCGACAGCACGCGCTTGGCGTAGGGCTGGCCGATGACGTAGTCGTCGAGAACCTTGAGGATCTCCTGCGGGGTCGGCACGCCCTCGCGCGACTTCACCATCGAGGTCTTGTTCTCCTCGCGGATGATGTCCATGCAGAGCTCGACGCATTCGTCGCAGATGAACACCGTCGGGCCGGCGATCAGCTTGCGCACTTCGTGCTGGCTCTTCCCGCAAAACGAGCAATAAAGCGTGTTCTTGGAATCACCGCCGCTGTTGCCGACCTTGCTCATTTTCATGTCCTTTCATAGCCGCCCGCCGATGGTCTGGTTGAAAGGGCGCATAACTCAATCTATCGCGGGAAATCGCCGCCGCCAGTAGTCCGGCTCCCGCAACGCATTCCATACGAAACACATATCAGAAAACGTCGCAATGATTCGCATCAACCCCGCACAAAGCTAAGCCGTCGAAAATCAACATAGGCTTAACGTAGGCAATCGCTCCCGTCGAGGGAACAGCCAATTGTGGCCGAAATGGCGCAAGCGGCATCAAAAGCGTGTTTTCGCACCATCCAGCTGCCACCGGGCTTATGTGGCAAGACCCTCGATCGGCTCACGCGACGAAATGACCTTGTCGATGAGGCCGAAATCCCTGGCCTCGTCGGAAGTCATGAAATGGTCGCGGTCGAGCGTCCTTTCGATCTCGTCGTAGCTTTTGCCGGTGTGCTTGACATAGACCTCGTTGAGGCGGCGCTTCAGCTTGATGATGTCCTGGGCGTGGCGCTCGATGTCGGAAGCCTGGCCCTGAAAACCACCGGAAGGCTGGTGGACCATGATGCGGGCGTTCGGCGTGGCGAAGCGCATGCCCTTTTCGCCGGCGGTGAGAAGCAGCGAGCCCATCGAGGCGGCCTGGCCGATGCACAGCGTCGCCACCGCCGGCTTGATGAACTGCATGGTGTCGTAGATCGCCATGCCCGAGGTGACGACGCCGCCGGGCGAATTGATGTAGAGGTTGATTTCCTTCTTCGGATTCTCCGCTTCGAGGAACAGGAGCTGCGCGCAGACCAGCGTCGCCATGCCGTCCTCGACCGGACCGGTGATGAAAATGATGCGCTCTTTCAGGAGCCGCGAGAAAATGTCGTAGGCCCGCTCGCCGCGATTGGTCTGCTCGACCACCATCGGAACGAGGTTCATGTAGGTTTCGACGGGGTTCTTCATGGACTATCCCTTATTGATGATGGGATTCCGGCGCCGGAGATGAGCAAGTCGGGCAGAATCAGTTCTGGATCGTTATTCCTGTAAATAGGATGTCGGCTCACCCTAGCGCAAGGCCGCCCCTCCTAGCCATCCGGTTAAGTCGAATCAAGGTTTCTGGACAGAATTCGCCCGAAGCTGCGCTGGCTGCTGTTGAAGCGGCGCGGCTGCGCTGCCGGGTAACAGTTTCTTAACCGCGTCGCTTAACGAAATGTGCCGAAACCGCTTTCCCGCGACACGGCTTCCCCTACAATTCAACGTTGAGCTTGCATGGAAAGTTCAAACTGAGGGAGTGCAATGATCGGGAAAACGGCTTCCTCGGCCATCGCCAGCCTCGCCGTCCTCGGCATGGTGTCCGAAACGGCTGCCGGCGGGCGCCCCGTCGAGTGCTACGAGCAGGTCAACAGGCCGGCCATCTACGAGACCGTCTACGAAAACGTGCTCGTCAGCCCGGCCGGTCAGCAGGTGGAATCCGTTCCGGCGATCTACGGGACGCGCGAGCGGGTGGTGCAGATCGCACCGGCGCGTGTCAGCTACGAGATCGTGCCTGCCATTACCCGCACCATCTACCGCACGGTGAAGGTCGATGACGGCGGCTACTCCTGGGAATGGCGCGTCATCAACGGCCGCAAGGTGCTGTGCAAGATCAGGCACAAGGCGCGCTATCAACGGGTGGCCGAGACCGTGGTGGTGCAGCCTGAGCGCCAGTGGCGCGTCGTCAGCCCCGCCGAGTACGAGAGCGTCGCCGAAGAGGTTCTGGTGCAGCCGGAGCAGCGGCGGATCGTCAATTTTCCCGCCACCTACCAGACAGTGGCGCGCCGGGTTCTGGTCCGCGAGGGCTCGTCGCGCTGGCGGCAGTTGCGTATTGCGCGGCACTGCCGGTTTTAGGTCAGGCCGCCTCGGCCCGCAGCCACGCTTTCAGGCCGCCGACATCGCCATTGCCGACGGTCGCTGCGACACGCCTGCCGACCGCCGCGCCGAACTTGTAGCCGTGGCCGGAGCAGGCCGAGACGACCAGGCATTTGCCCTTCTCATGCGCCAGGAACTTTTCGTCGGCGGTGAAGGTGTAGGCACAGGTGACCACCTCGGTGACCTTGTATTCTTCGACACGGGCGATCGGCGGCGAAAACAGGTCGCGGATCGCCTCGCCCTCGCCCGCCACCGGCTGGCGGTTCCAGTCGGCATCGCTGGTCGGCACCCTGTGCAGCCCTGAGCCGAATTTCATGCCGGCGCCGCCGGACGGCGGGATCACGTAGCCGTCGACGGCGCCGCCGACATCGAGGATGACCGGGGCTGAATGCCATGCTGCTTTCAGATCCGCCGGCGGTTCGACATAGGCGAGCGCGGTGCGCCAGGTCTTCAGCTCGCCGCCCAGCTCCGGAAACAGTTTCAGCACCCAGGCGCCAGCGGTGACGACGATGCGGTCGGCCTGCATCGTCTCGCCGCTTTCAAGCACGAGGCGGCCAGCCTCGGCGTCGACCTCCGTCACCTTGCTGTTTTCGTAGACATTGGCGCCGGTTCTCCGCAGCCATTCGGCGAGGCGGGAGGCAATCTTGCGACAATGCAGCGCACCACCTTCTGGCGAAAAATACGCGTAGCGGAACGAGCCGGGCTGCAGGAAGCGCCAGCGCTTGGCCGCGGCGTCCGGCTCGAACAGTTCGATCGGGTAGTTCCCGGCTTCCATGCCCTCGCGGTATTCCTCGGCTTCGTCTCCCGGCTCGCGCGAAATGCAGATGAAGCCGCACGGGTCGAGATGGTTCTCGCCGAGATCGGCCCACATCTCGTCCCAGGCCGCATAGGCTTCGGTGATCAGCCGGCCATAACCCGAGGCTGCGCCATAGGCGCGGCGGATGATGCGGTGATGGTCGCCCGAGGCGGCAAGCGGATTGGGAATCGGTCCCTGCTCGACAATCGAGACCCGGTGCCCGGCCTTGACCAGCGACCAGGCCGTCGACAGCCCTGCAATACCTGCGCCAACCACGATCACATTCATCAAGTCAGTCTTTCCGCAGCCGCGCCGGCTGGCTCAATGCGCTTTTGTGCATGTCGTTGTCGATTCACACCCTCGGGTCAGGCCCAAGGGCATGCTTTTGGGCGACACGCATCAGATTGCCGGGCGCCAACATACGGTCTGGCATCAAGCTGGCAAGCCTTGGAGCGCCGCGCGTCGTTCGACGCGCAAGGGACGCTCCAAAACTTTGAATCTGCGCATGATCCTTTCCGAAAACCGATTCCGGTTTTCGGGGTCATGCGTTAATTGTCTGGCATGACCAAATTGAAGCCGACCTGTCTTGCCTTCGATTCCTCGACCCGCCATGTGCGACTGGACCCGCACGAGGCGGCTTTCTTCCAGAACCCCTACGCGGCCTATGCCTTCATGCATGGCGCATCGAATGTCTTCTTCTGGGAAGAGTTCGGCTTCTGGTGCTTTGGCGGCTTCGACGACGTCAGCCGGCTGCTGCGCGACCGGCGCTTCGGCCGCCACAACCCGGCCGGCATCCCTGACAGAAGCGCCGTCGGCGAGGATCGCAGCCATCTCGGCAGCTTCGACCGCATCGAGGCCAATTCGATGCTGGAGCTGGAACCGCCCGTTCACACCAGGCTCAGAACGCTGGTCAACCGCGCCTTCGTCTCGCGCCAGGTCGAGCGGCTGAGGCCGCGCGTCGAGGCGCTGGCCAACGAACTGATCGACCGTTTTGAACCGGGCCAGGTCGACCTGCTGCCAGCCTTCGCATCGCCTTTGCCGATCACCATCATTGCCGAGATGCTCGGCGTGCCGGTCGAGATGGGACCGCAACTCCTCGAATGGTCGCATCGGATGGTCGCCATGTACATGCACGGCAGCACGCGCCAAACGGAAGAGACGGCCAATCGCGCAGCACATGATTTTTCGGATTTCCTGCGCGGCCATGTTGCCGAGCGGCGCAAAAAACCCGGCGACGATCTGCTGTCGCTGCTGATCTCGGCGCAAGACGATGGCCAAAGACTCTCTGAGGACGAGTTGGTGTCCTCGGCGATCCTGCTGCTCAATGCCGGCCACGAGGCGACCGTCCACCAGACCGGCAATGCGGTGCGCGCGATTCTCGCGCAAGGCGGCGACCCGCGCCGCTTCTTCACCTCGCCGCAAACGACCACCGCCACGGTCGAGGAATGCCTGCGCTTCGACGCGCCGCTGCACATGTTCACGCGTTATGCCTATGAAGAGATCGACGTCGGTCCCGGTGTCATCGTGCGGCCGGGCCAGACGATCGGCCTGCTGCTCGGCATGGCCAATCACGACCCGGCGGCCTTTGCCGAACCCCTCGCCTTCCGGCCGGATCGCGCCGACCAGAAGAACGTCTCGTTCGGCGCCGGCATTCATTTCTGCATCGGCGCGCCGCTCGCCCGGCTCGAATTGCAGGTATCGCTGAAAACCTTGTTCGACCGGCTGCCGCGGCTGCATCTGGCCGAACAGCAGCGTTTTCGCGACACCTATCATTTCCACGGGCTGGAAAGACTCGTCGTGCACACCGGGCAATGATCAAAGCTTGATTACATACTCCTTGCGTGTCGTTTCGAGCACTTCCCAGCTTCCCTTAAAGCCTGGCCTGAGCACGAAACTGTCGCCGGCCCTGACGGTGCGCGCCTCGCCGCCCTCCTCTGAAATCACCGAAACGCCCGACAGGATGTGGCAAAACTCCCACTCGTCGTATTCGATGCGCCATTTGCCCGGCGTCGCCTCCCAGATGCCGGCATAGAGGCCACCGTCGCGTTCCTCGACATTCCAGGTGCGGAACTTTGGATCGCCTGAAATCAGGCGATCCGGCGCCGGCGCGCCAGGTTCCGGCTCGACGCTTTCAATATCGACGGAGAGAAACTTCGGCGCGGTCATGGAAACTCCTTGCAGCAGGGGTCAGACCTTGGCGAGAGCCTGTTCCAGATCGGCGACGATGTCGTTGACATCCTCGATGCCGACCGACAGCCTGACCGTATCCGGCCCAGCGCCGGCCGCGACCTTCTGCTCGTCGGACAGTTGCCGATGCGTGGTCGATGCCGGATGGATGACCAGCGACTTGGTGTCGCCGACATTGGCGAGGTGCGAGAACAATTCGAGCGCCTCGACGAATTTGATGCCCGCCGCATAGCCGCCCTTCAGGCCGAAGGTGAACACGGCACCGGCGCCAAGCGGCGAGTACTTCTTCTGCAGCGCATTGTTGCTGTCGCTGGGCAGGCCGGGATAGGACACCCAGGCGATTTTTGGGTGGTTGGACAGCCACGCGGCGACGGTGACCGCATTGTCGCAATGGCGCTGCATCCTGAGCGGCAGGGTTTCCAGGCCGGTCAGGATCAAGAACGCATTGAAGGGCGAGATCGCCGGGCCCATGTCGCGCAGGCCGAGCACGCGCGCGGCAATGGCGAAAGCGAAATTGCCAAATGTTTCGTGCAGGACGAGGCCGCCATATTCGGGGCGCGGCTCAGACAGCATCGGATATTTGCCGGATTTCGACCAGTCGAAGGTGCCGCCGTCAACAATGGCGCCGCCGATGGAATTGCCGTGGCCGCCGATGAACTTGGTCAGCGAATGCACGACAATGTCGGCGCCATGCTCGATCGGCCGCACCAGATAGGGAGAGGCCAGCGTGTTGTCGACGATCAGCGGCAGGCCATGCTTGCGGGCGATGTCGCCGATCTTTTCGATGTCGACGAAGACACCGCCCGGATTGGCCAGGCTCTCGATGAAGATCGCCTTGGTCCTTTCGTCGATCTGGCTTTCGAAGGTCGAGATGTCGTTGGTGTCGGCCCAGCGCACCTGCCAGCCGAAATTCTTGAAGGCGTGGCCGAACTGGTTGATCGAGCCGCCGTAAAGCCTTGTCGCGGCAACAAAATTGTCGCCGGGTTGCATCAGGTTGTGGAACACGAGCACCTGCGCGGCATGGCCCGACGCGACGGCCAAACCCGCGGTGCCGCCTTCGAGTGCCGCGATACGCTCTTCCAGCACCGCCTGCGTCGGGTTCATGATCCGGGTGTAGATGTTGCCGAAGGCTTTTAGCCCGAACAGCGAAGCGGCATGGTCGGCATCATCGAAGACAAAGGAGGTCGTCTGGTAGATCGGCGTGGCACGCGCGCCGGTCGCCGGATCGGGCTTGGCGCCGGCATGGACGGCGAGCGTGTTGAAACCGGGCGTGCGGGTCATGGATTACCTCCCCTGAATGCTGGATGCTGAATGCTGAATGCTGAATGCTGAATGCTGAATGCTGAATGCTGAATGCTGAATGGTGAATGGTGAATGGTGAATGGTGAAGGCAAGGTCGGCCAGCCCCATCCTGATTGCAAGCGGCTCATATGCCGCTGTGGCCGCCTTCCGGAAAAGTCCTTCTATTCACCATTCACCATTCACTATTCACTATTCACCACCTACTTCCGGCGGACGCCAAAACTCTGGAATCCCGGCCGCATCAGCGGCTTCTTCGACGACAGCACGCCTGAGTTGACGCCGGTCCAGCCGATCTCGCCTGACAGCTTGCCATATTCGATCTTGGGGCAGCGGTTCATCACCACCTTGATGCCGGCGGCCTCGGCGCGTGCGGCTGCCTCGTCATGGCGCACGCCAAGCTGCATCCAGATGACGTTCGGCAACGGATCGAGCCGCAAGACCTCGTCGACAACGCCCGGCACCGCCGCCGAGCCGCGAAAGACGTCGACCATGTCGATCGGCTCGGGAACATCGGCGAGCCTGGCATAGGTCATCCGGCCAAGGATTTCCTTGCCGGCCTGGCCGGGGTTGATCGGGAACACGGAAAACCCCTTGCCCAGCAGGTATTTCAGCACGAAATAGCTCGGCCGCACATCGTTGGCGGACGCGCCGACCATGGCGATGGTCTTCACCGAATTGAGGATGCCGGCGATATAGGCATTGTCGTAGGCGTCATGGTTCATGCCTCGTCCTCATACAGAGCTTCGGCGAGAAAACCATCCGGATCGTTGCAGAAAACTGCGCATCATGCGGAAATGATCGGTATCGTCGGAAGCGGTGGGAAACGCGCTCAACCCGGCAGCGAGATGCTGCCGTCTTCCGCGATCGGAAAAGCCGGATTGTGCGCCACTTCCCAGACATGCCCTTCGGTGTCGGCGAAATAGCCATACCAGCCGCCCCAGAAGGCGCGGCCGGCCGGCTTGACGATGCTGCCGCCGGCCTTCTCGGCCATCGTCAGCACGTCATCGACCTCCGCGTCGGAGCGCGTGTTGTAGGCGAGGTAGATCGCCGACGGCGCCGTGCCGAAGGTGATGCCCGAATCCTCTTCGGCGCTTGCGCGCGGGAACAGGCCGAGAATGACGCCGCCCATCTGGAAGAAGGCGACGCCGTCGGTGATGCCGGCATGGCGGGTCAGGCCCATCGCCTCGTAGAAGCGTGTGGCGCGCTCGAGATCGTCGACGGCGATGGTGATGATGGAGATGCGGGCTTCCATATCTAGTCGTCCGTCCATTCGGGCTTGCGCTTGCCGATGAAGGCGCCGATGCCTTCTTCTGCGTCGCGCGCCAGCATGTTGTCGACCATGACGCGGCCGGTATAGGCGTAGGCCTCGGCCAGCCCCATCTCGGCCTGCGCGTAAAAGGCTTCCTTGCCGGTCTTGACCACCAAAGACGATTTGGCAGCAATGGTTTGCGCATATTTGGTGACAATCTGATTCAGATATTCGCGCGGCACCACGCGATTGATGAGACCGAATTCCTTGGCCGTCGCTGCATCGATGGTCTCGCCGGTCAACAGCATCTCCATCGCATGCTTGTGCGAGACGTTGCGTGACAGCGCCACCATCGGCGTCGAGCAGAACAGGCCGATATTGACGCCCGGCGTGCAGAAGGTCGCCTCGTGCGAGGCGATGGCGAGATCGCAGCTCGCCACCAGTTGCGCCCCGGCCGCCGTTGCCAGACCGTCGACCTCGGCGATGACCGGCCTCGGATGGCGCACGATCGCCTGCATCAGTGCCGCGCAAGCGGAAAACGTCTCCTCGAAGAATGCCTTGCCACGATCGGCGTCGGCGCGGCGCGCGGTCATTTCCTTGAGGTCGTGTCCGGCGCAAAACACCTTTCCGGCCGCAGCCAGAATGATGACGCGGACGGATCTGTCTGATTTCGCGCGGTCGAGTTCCGCCATCAGCGCCGCCATGACCGCCAGCGACAGCGCATTGGCCGGCGGATTGGCGAGCGTCAGGCGCAGGATGCCCTCGTCCAGTCTCGCGATAACAGGACCTTCGGCAGCAGCCGGCTTGATGGCGACGATTTCGGCCATGGTCTCCAACCTCTTCATCGGCCGGCGGCATCGGATTCGCCGGCCATGGAATACAAAAGAACTAGCACGCTGCCGATTGAAGAACAGCCTTAGGACGTGTTTTCTCGGCGGCGCAGCCTCGGCCAAGTGCCCTCGCCTTAAAAACCGCCGGCTATGCCGACGCCACAAACAGGAAACCGCTTATGCCTGCCCAAAACAATCTCAAGCCGGTGCTGACAGCAGAGCAAGTCAACGCGCTGATGGGGACCGTCTACCCGCAGCTCAACGACCAGTTCACCTTCTACGAGGCGATCGACGTGTTTCCCGGCGGCTGCACGGTTCGCCTGAATGCCGACGAGCGGCATTTGCGCCCTGGCGGAACCGTGTCGGGCCCGTCGCTGTTCACACTGGCCGATATCGGCGGCTATGTCTGCGTGCTTTCACATGCCGGGCCGGATGCGCTTTCGGTCACCACCAATCTCACCATCAATTTTGTCCGCAAGGCCGTGGCCGGACCGATCGACGGCCATTGCCGCATCCTGAAGCTTGGCAAGAGCCTGATGGTGTTCGAAATAGACATCGTCGCCGGACCGGACGGAAATACGGTAGCGCACGCGACGGGAACCTATTCGATCCCGCCGAAGAAGAGCTTTCAATCGCAGGCCTGATTTGCAGGACGGATACGTGTTTCCGCTCGTTCCAACGGAACGAAATGTCGGACAACACGTTCGCAGGTCCAATCAGGTCTGCAAAAACATGCCCGAACTTCCCACTTATTTGGCATTCCTGGTTGCTGTGCTCGGCTACCAACTGTCCGGTCCGGGGCCGGACATGCTTCTGGTGATCAGCCGCGGTATCGGACAGGGTTGGCGGGCAGCACTGGCAACGGCGACCGGCTGCGTTTTCGCGGGCGTGATCCAGATTCCGCTGTTGGCAATGGGACTTGCATCGCTGGTCACGTCCTCGCCTGTCGCGTATGGCCTGCTGCAACTGCTCGGAGCGGCGTACTTGATCGCAATCGGGACAAAGTTCTTGCTCACGCGCAAGGGAGCGGAAACAACCAACATCGTCGCAGCCAAGGAGGGAGGTTTGGCAGGTGCCTTTCGGCAAGGCATGATCTGCAACCTGACCAACCCTACCGCACTGGTTTTCATGCTCGCAGTACTGCCGCAGTTCGTTCATTCCTCCACAGGATCGCCGGCGATGCAATTTATCGTGCTCGGGGCCACCATGAAGGCTACGGGCCTTCTGGTCCTGGGAGCTGTAGCCTTGGCTTCAGGCGCGGTCGGCCACTGGCTGGCACGCTACGCCGGTTTTCTTGTCTGGCAAGAACGCCTGGCTGGTACGATCATGATCGCTGTCGGGATCAAACTGCTGCTGGCTGCGATTATTCCGGGACGGCGCTAGTCAAATTGTCGGAGTCAAACGCGGTATAATAATACCTCAAAGCTAACCTCTTGATTTAGCAAGGCAATCCTTCAGAGGTGGCCAGATATGCAACTTGACTGGCTAATTCCCCTCGCCTATAAGCCCTCACGGAACAGCGGCCCGCCAAAGGCCGCCGTTTTGTTATTGGCGGCGGGCGAGCGCCCGGCGTCAATTCAAGCAACAAGAAACGCCTTCCCTTTTCGTTCGTGAATGGGGGAAGGTCCGAACCGAAAGCAACAAATCCATGGTAACCTTTTCGCAGAAGCCTGCGGATGTGGTGAAGAAGTGGGTGCTGATCGACGCCGAGGGTCTCGTCGTCGGCCGTCTCGCCACTGTCATCGCCAACCATCTTCGCGGCAAACACAAGCCCACCTTCACCCCGCATGTCGACGACGGCGACAACGTCATCGTCATCAATGCCGACAAGGTGGTGTTCACCGGCAAGAAATTCACCGACAAGGTCTATTACTGGCACACCGGCCACCCCGGCGGCATCAAGGAGCGCACCGCGCGCCAGCTGCTCGAGGGCCGTTTCCCCGAGCGTGTCGTCGAGAAGGCCGTCGAACGCATGATCCCGCGTGGTCCGCTCGGCCGTCGCCAGATGAAGAATCTCCGCGTCTATGCAGGCACGGAACATCCGCATGTCGCCCAGCAGCCCGTCACGCTCGACGTGGCCAAGCTGAACGCCAAGAACAAGAAGGTTTCGTAAAATGGCTGAGCTTTCCTCGCTCGCAGAACTCGGAACTGCCACCGGTAACACCAACACGCAGCCGGCTGCACCCGTCCACGTCCAGAAGCTCGACAAGTCGGGCCGCGCCTATGCCACCGGCAAGCGCAAGAACGCCATCGCCCGTGTCTGGGTGAAGCCCGGCTCCGGCAAGATCGTCGTCAACGACAAGGTGTTCGCCGAATATTTCGCGCGCCCGGTCCTGCAGATGATCCTCAACCAGCCGATCATCGCCGCCAACCGCGCCGGCCAGTACGATATCGTCGCCACCGTCATCGGCGGCGGCCTTTCCGGCCAGGCCGGTGCCGTGCGCCACGGCATCTCCAAGGCGCTGACCTATTACGAGCCGGCGCTGCGCGGCGTGCTCAAGAAGGGCGGCTTCCTGACCCGCGACAGCCGCGTCGTCGAGCGCAAGAAGTACGGCAAGGCGAAGGCCCGCCGCTCGTTCCAGTTCTCGAAGCGCTAAGCACCGCGCAGCTTCAGACATTCGAAAAGGCCGCCTCCGGGCGGCCTTTTCTTTTGGTGACCTGGCCCAAATTTAGGAACGATCGGCCGGTACCTTGATGAAGTCGATAAACGCCCGCAACGGCGCCGGCACGAGACGCCGGCCGGGATAATAGAGGAACGGCCCGGGGAAGCTCTGCCACCAAGGTTCGAGGACGGGTTCGAGCGCACCGCTCTCAAAGTAAGGGCGAAGCCAATCCTCGAACAGGCTGACAATGCCGGTACCGGCGATGGCTGCATCGACGGCGAGATCGGCCGCTCCGCCCAGGGTCACGAGAAGCGGCCCCGTCGGATCGACCCGCACCACCTCGCCGTCGCGCTCGAATTCCCATGGCGGCATCGCCCCGCTGGCGAAGCGGCCGCGCAGGCAAGCGTGGCCGAGCAGATCGCGCGGGTGTTGCGGCCGGCCATGGCGATCAAGGTAGGCAGGGCTGGCGGCGGTGGCAAAGCACTGCAGGCGCGGTCCGATCGGCACCGCGATCATGTCCTGTTCCAGCCGCTCGTCGTAACGGATGCCGGCATCGCAGCCTGCCGCCAGGACGTCGACAAAGCTCTCCTCGGCGATCACCTCCAGCCGGATGCCGGGATAGGCAGCGAGAAAACCCGGGACGATGCTGGGCAGCACCAGCCGCGCCGCGCTGACCGGCACGTTGAGGCGCAACGTACCTGCAGGCCTGTCGCGGAAGCCATTCACAACGTCGAGGGCCGATTCCACCTCGGTCAAGGCAGGGCCGAGCCGAGCCAGCAAGCTCGCGCCCGCTTCGGTCAGGACGACGCTGCGGGTCGTCCGGTTGAGCAGCCTGACACCGAGCTGCGTCTCGAGGCGGCGCACCGCCTCGCTCAAGCCCGACGCACTGCCGCCGCTGGCGCGGGCGGCATCGCGAAAACCCTTGGCCCGCGCAACGGCGACGAAGGCGTTGAGGTCTCCGAGGTCGATCTTCATTGTTCGACATTCCGTACAGCCCGTGCGGAATGTACCCAATTATCGTGAGATCGGACAGCGCCTATCTCAACCTGAACGGAGATAGACCATGTCCAGCATTGACCTTTCCGGCACGTTCACTCTCGGCGACCGAACCGTGAAGCGGCTCGGCTACGGCGCCATGCAGCTCGCAGGACCCGGCGTCTTTGGTCCGCCCAAGGACCATGGCGCGGCATTGGCCGTGCTGCGCGAAGCTGTTGCGCGCGGGGTCAATCACATAGACACCAGCGATTTCTACGGCCCGCACGTTACCAATCTACTCATCCGTGAAGCGCTCGCGCCCTATTCCGACGACCTCGTCATTGTCACCAAGATCGGCGCCCGGCGCGGCGAAGACGGATCATGGCTGCCGGCCTTCTCGGCCGAAGAGCTGACCCGGGCGGTGCACGACAATCTGCGCAATCTCGGGCTCGACGTGCTCGACGTGGTCAATCTCAGGATCATGTTCGACGCGCATGGCCCGGCCGAAGGCTCGATCGAGGCGCCGCTCACTGTGCTGGCCGAGCTTCAGCGACAGGGCCTGGTGCGTCATATCGGGCTCAGCAATGTCACGTCTGCACAGATCGAAGAGGCGCGACGGATCGCCAGGATCGTCTGCGTGCAGAACCAATACAATCTGGCGCACCGGGGCGACGATGCCTTGATCGACCAACTCGCCCACGACGGTATCGCCTATGTGCCGTTCTTTCCGCTCGGCGGCTTCAACCCGCTGCAGTCGTTTACCCTGTCCGGCGTCGCTCAGCGCCTGGGCGCCACGCCGATGCAGGTCGCGCTCGCCTGGCTGCTCCGTCGCGCGCCAAACATCCTGCTCATCCCCGGCACGTCTTCCGTTGCGCATTTGCGGGAGAACCTCGCCGCGGCCGAACTCGATCTGCCGGAGGATGCCGTCAGGGAGCTGGACGGCGTGGCGATGGTTGCATGAGGATTGGCGAAAGCGGCAACGAGCCAATCTCGCCATGATCGACAGGCTGGCGGGACAGCGCCCCCCCTGTCCTGCCGGGCATCTCCCCCACAAGCGGGAGATTGGCAGCTTCGCGGACAGCGCCCTTTTTGCAAGGCTGGTAGTTGGCGAAATCAGTGATGAAGGCCAATCTCCCCCCAAGTGGGGGAGATGCCCGGCAGGGCAGAGGGAGGGCGCGAAGGATCGCTACAGAGCGCTTTTATTCTGAGCCGCTGCATTCTTCGGCGGATGTCACGGAATGGATCCCAGTGGTCTGCGGCGCGTCGCTTCGCTCCTCGCTCCGCCCTGGGATGACGAAGGCATGGTGGCCTGTGGCTAATCCCCAGCGTCAGAGATGGTGGCTGCAGGCCGGCCGGCAGCGCGACCGCCGGTCAAAGAACCAAATCCACGGTGCAGAGGAACTAGTTGATGCTCGCCGTATTCGCCGTATTCGCCGGGCGCGCCTCATCAGAATATGGCACGCGGTAGCCGTTTGCCGCCAGCCAGTCGATCGCCGCTTTCGGCTCGTCGGTCTGGATGATGGTGGCGCCGCGCTCGGCCCAGAAGCCGTAGGTCTCGCGCGGCAGGCTGGCGAACACCGCCAGTTCATCGCCGCGACCGCCGGCGAGGAAGCCGCCCGGCTTGTTGACGATGGCGTAGGTATTGGCCCAGATGTGCCAGTCGCCCCTTATCGCCGCGGCGCGCATGCGCGGGCTGAACAGCGGACCGCCGGTCTCGGTCAGCGTCTCGGCGCCGTCCCGCCAGTTGATCATCTCGACCGCGCGCGGCGAAAAGGCGCCGCTGACCTTCTCGGCAAAACCGGCGTCGCGAACCGCGTCGTCGGCAATGATCGGCATGAATTGGAAACCGCTGCCGATCGCGCCCATGGCTGCCTTGACAGTGGTGATCCTGGCCGGGTTCCACAGGTTCTCCTTGACGATCACCTGTTCGGCCATGCCAAGGTCACGCGCCACCGCGATCATGCCGGCCAGGCTGTCGACGTCGAGCTTGTTGTCGATGTTGACGAGGATTCTGTCCCTGGTCGCCATCAGCATCTCGCGCAGCGTAGAAACCGGCTCGTCGGTGACGGCGCCGGTGCCTTCGATCACCAGCCTGCAGGTTTTTAGTTCGGCCAGCCTGCGCTTGACCACCTCGCCCTTGCAGTTCGTCGTGCGGTCGAGCCAGCTGTCATGCATGACGACGAACTGGCCGTCCTTCGAGCGCCTGACATCGACCTCGACGATTTCGGCGCCAAGCGCGATCGATGCCTCGAGGGCGGCGATCGAGTTCTCCGCAAACAGCGTCTTGCGGGCCTGCAGGCTGCCGGCGCGGTGTGCCGCCACCATGACATGGTCGCGCCATTGGTTGGCGTGTTCGAAACGGTCAAGAATCTGCCTGGCGCGTGTTTCGCCAGCCAATGCCGAGCCAGTGAACAGCACCGAGGCGGCGGCAAGCACAAGTTTCAGCCAGGTCGTTCGCATGAGAATCGCTCCTACCGGATGCAAACCCGGATAAGCGACGCGCGTGACAGCCCAGTGAACGAAGCCGGCTTCGCAAATGCCGGAAAGTCAGGTCAATGCCGGCTGAAGCGGCTGTTCTTCAATCTCGACTTGCCGAGATCGATGCCGCCGTCCTGGCGGTCGGTGGCCGGCTTGGCGTGCTGAAATCTGCTGCGTTCCCCGGCTGACAACCATCCCGCGTAAGGACGGCTGGCTACCTTCGGTTGTATTCATGCATATCTACGCAAATTCCGGGTTGGCCATGCGGGCTCACCTGGCAAGCAAGAAGTTGTGACCGAGTTCGAACGGCCATGGCCCTCGGAAGGGGTCGCATTTGTTGGAATTATATCCAATAAGGTTGCGGCTCGACGCACAGGAGATCGCTTCATGCCGAACACCAACATCGACCACGCCTTCACCTCCCGGGCCAGGACGGGTGCGTCCTTCGAGCCGACCTATGCCGGCGCGCTGTCGTTCATGCGACGCAAATACACCAAGGACGTGAAGGGCGCGGACGCGGTGGTGTGGGGCATCCCCTTCGACGCCGCCGTCACCAACCGGCCGGGCGCGCGTTTCGGACCGCAGGCGATACGCCGCGCCTCGACCATTCTCGACAACGACCCGCAATACCCGTTCTCGCGCGATCTGTTCGAACATCTCGCCGTGGTCGACTATGGCGATTGCCTGCTCGATAGCGGAAACCACCAGAAGACGCCGGGGACGATCGAGCGCGAGGCGGCAAAGATCCTGAAATCCGGCGCCTTCCTGCTAACGCTCGGCGGCGACCATTTCGTCACCTGGCCGCTGCTCAAGGCGCATGCCGCCATCCACGGTCCGCTGGCCCTGGTGCAGTTCGACGCCCACCAGGACACCTGGCCGGACGACGGCAAGCGCATCGATCACGGCTCCTTCGTCGGCCGTGCGGTCAAGGAGGGGATTATCGATCCCGACCGTTCGATCCAGATCGGCATCCGCACCCATGCGCCCGACAGCTTCGGCATCAAGATCCTGTACGGCCACGAAATCGAGGACATGCGCGCGTCCGATATCGCCTATGCCATCGTCGACCGCACCGGCGGCAAGAAGGCCTACGTCACCTTCGACATCGATTGCCTCGACCCGGCCTTCGCGCCCGGCACCGGCACACCGGTCGCCGGCGGGCCGTCCTCGGCAAAGATCCTGTCGGTGCTGCGCCAGATCAATCAGCTCGATATCGTCGGCGCCGATGTCGTGGAGGTTGCGCCGGCCTATGATCACGCCGATATAACGGCAATTGCCGGGTCGACGGTGGCCATGCACTATCTCGGGCTGCTGGCGGAACGAAAGGCCCGGCTCGAAGAGATGAACAACGGCAATCACATTGTTGCCGGATTGAACCAGGCAAGTGGCATATAACTTCGAAGTATCAGGGGATTCAGGCAGGCAAATGAAACCGAAAATCTTCATCGACGGCGAGCACGGCACCACCGGTCTCCAGATCAGGGCGCTGCTTGCCGAGCGCGGCGACCTGGAGATCATCTCGATTCCGACCGAGCGCCGCAAGGAACCGGCAGCCAGGGCCGAGTTCCTCAACGCCGCCGATGTCGCGATCCTGTGCCTGCCGGACGCAGCCGCGAAAGAAAGCGTCTCGCTAATCAGCAACGACACGACAAGGGTTATCGACGCCTCGACCGCGCATCGCGTGGCAGAAGGTTGGGAATATGGTTTTGCCGAAATGGACAAGGCTCAGGCGCGCAAGATCGCTTCGGCGAAGCGCGTCACCAATCCGGGCTGCTGGCCGCAAGGGCCGATCGCGACACTGAGGCCGCTGGTGGCGGCCGGGCTGTTGCCGGCGGATTTTCCGGTCACCGTCAACGGCATTACGGGCTATTCGGGCGGCGGCCGGCCGATGATCGAGGACTATGTCGCCAAGGGCGAGGAAGCGTCGGAATTCCTGCCCTACGGGCTGACCCTGCAGCACAAGCATGTGCCGGAGCTCAGGACCTATGCCAAGCTGTCGCATGATCCGATCATGCAGCCGGCGGTCGGCAATTTCGCGCAAGGCATGATCACCGTGGTGCCGTTGCAGCTCGGCGGCCTCGACTATGTGCCGACCGGCGCCGAGCTTCATGCGGCGATCGCCGACCATTTCGCCGCCATCGATGGCGGCGTGGTCGAGGTGGCGCCCTATGCGCATCTGGAGCGCGTGCCGGAGATCGATCCCGAAGTCTACAACGGCACCAACCGGATGATGCTCCATGTCTTCGCCAACGACGACAGGGCCCAGGCGCTGCTGTTCGCCGTCTACGACAATCTCGGCAAGGGCGCCTCGGGTGCTGCCGTGCAGAACATGGATCTGATGCTCGGCCTCAAGCACTGAATGGACGCTCCGGCATTCCCAAGCCGCTGGAAGGTCAGCACGCCAGAACTGATTGCCGAGACGTTCAGCAGCCGCATCTGGAAGGTTGTTCGCGAGGACGGTTCGCCGGCGGTCGTCAAGGCCCTCAAGGCTTTCGACGACGTCGAAGACGAGTTGCGCGGCGAGCATTTCCTCGCCTGGCGGCGCGGCGAAGGCGCGGTACGGCTGCTCGGCCGCGACGGCCACTGCATGCTGCTCGAATATGCCGGTGAAACCTTGCTGTCACAGGTTCTCGCCGAGCAGGGCGACAATGCCGCTACAGCAATCGCGGCCGAAGTGATGGCAAGACTGTTCTCGCCATCCGACCACCCTGCCCCACCAGACCTTCAGCCGCTGCGGGTGCGGTTTTCCAGTCTGTTCAACAAGGCGAAGATCGATCGCGACGCCGGCGAAAAGAGCTTTTACGTCGAAGCGGCTGCGACCGCGGAACGGCTGTTGGCCAATCCTGTCGAGGTGCTGCCGCTCCATGGCGACCTGCATCACGACAACATTATGCTGGGAGCGCGCGGCTGGCTGGCGATCGACCCGAAGGGCGTTCTCGGCGATCCCGGCTTCGACGCGGCGAACATGTTCTACAATCCGCTCGACCGCGACGACCTTTGCCGTGATCCCCGGCGGATTGCCGACATGGCCGAGATTTTCGCCAGAACGCTCGGCCAGACGCCGCCAGCCATCCTGGATCACGCCATCGCCTATGGCTGCCTGTCGGCGTCATGGCATCATGAAGACGGCAATGTGATCGACGAAAGCCGCGAATTGTCCATTGCCACTGATATCAGGGCGGTGCGGCTCAGCCTCTGACGGCGATCTGGTTGGGCATGGGATAAGCGCCCTTGGTGCCGCGCCAATGCGCTGCGGCAAAACCCAGCAGGACAAGCGCGAATGCCTGATGCGTCAGCGCCATGTGCAGCGGCACCTGCATCAGCAGCGTGCCGATGCCGATCAGGGCCTGCAGCAGCACCAGCAGAAACAGCAGCGTCGCGCGGCGCGCATGGGTGGTGCCGGGCTGGCGGCGATGGGTCGCGATCATGTGCCAAAGTGCTGCGACTGACATCGCGTAGGCGCCGAGCCGGTGGATGAACTGGACCGTCTTCGGGCTCTCGAAGAAATTGCGCCACGCCGGCTCGAGGATCAACAGGTCGCCTGGGATGAGTTTGCCGTCCATCAGCGGCCAGGTGTTGTAGCTCAGGCCGGCATCGAGCCCGGCGACCAGCCCGCCGAGATAGATCTGGATCAGCGCCAGCAGCACCAGAAAGCCGGCCAGACGCTGCGTCGAACGGTCAGCGGCGGGCTCGGAATGCGGGGCCAACCCACGCGCGACCACCATGGTCGCGGTGAAGATCAGTGCGGCCAGCGTCAGATGCGTCGCCAGCCGGTACTGGCTGACGGAGACCCGGTCGACCAGCCCGGACGCCACCATCCACCAGCCGATCGCGCCCTGCAGGCCGCCGAGAAGAAGAATGCCCAATAATTTCGGACCAAGACCGCGTTCGATGCGGCGCGTCGCCCAGAAAAATACCAGCGGCACGGCAAAAACCAAGCCGACACCGCGCGCCAGGATCCTGTGCAGCCATTCCCACCAGAAGATCGACTTGAACGCTTCGATGCTCATGCCCTTGTTGAGCTCGGCATATTGCGGGATCTGCTGGTATCGCTGGAATTCCTCCTGCCATTCGGCGTCGTTGAGCGGCGGGATGACGCCGTGGATCGGCTTCCATTCGGTGATCGAAAGTCCGGATTCGGTGAGCCTGGTAGCGCCGCCGACCAGCACCAGCACAAACAGCACCAGGAGCACGACGTAGAGCCAGCCGCGCACCAGCGCCCGGTTGCGCAGGTCGCGGTCGCGGGCCACGAAAGGCGCGGCAGCTGATATGGCAGCCATGGTCTTGTCCCGGCAGGTTGCAGTCGCGGATTGGTGAACCATCGCAATCCAACTGGCAAGACCGGACAGCGCGGCACGCCGTCGCGCCGCTTCTTGGCTGTTGCGTGCCACTTCCGTTGGGCCTAAGCGATAGGGATCAACCGGATCGCGAAATGCCCATTCGCCTGAAAAAGCTGATCGGAACAATCCTGCTGGTGGCGCTGGTCATCGTCTATGCGCTGGTCGCATCGATCGTGGCGGTTGCGCAACTGGCGGAATCGGGACCGTGGGCGCATTTCCTGTTCTTCCTGCTCAGCGGCATGCTCTGGGTGCTGCCGGCCATGGGCATCATCAAATGGCTGATCCTGGAGCCGCCGCGGCCGAAGAACTGAGGCTCGCTCGCCGCCGCGGTGACAGCCTGACGCTTGCTACCCGACGTGTAGGGCAGCTCAGGGTGGTTTTCTGCCTTCCGTGTCGCCAATCGGAACGCGCCGGCGGCGCCAGAAGCTGCCATTTGAACATGTGATTTTAAGGACTGAGTATGGCCGGAAAGCAGCCGTTGCCTCGGAAATCCGGACGAGCGCCTCCCAGTTCCTCCGGGCTCAAGCATCAAGCCAGACCTTGCCGAAGTCGTGCTCGAAGGTCGGGTGCATGCCGTGGTTCTTCACGGAAGCGGCGGAGTGGTTGTAGAGCTTGCGCCAGTAAGGCTGGATGATGATGCCCGAATCCTGCAGGATCTTCTCGATGTCGGCCATGATCACCTTGCGCTTCTCCGCATCCGCGATCGAGAGCGCCTCGCCGATCTTGGCGTCGAGGTCCGGATTGGAATAGGCGGCCTCGTTCCACGCCTCGCCGCTGCGGTAGGCGATCGAGATGACCTGGATGCCGAGCGGCCGCATGTTCCAGTTGGTCATGGAATACGGATACTTGGTCCAGTCGTTCCAGAAGGTCGACCCCGGCAGAACCGTGCGTTTGACCTTGATGCCAGCCTCGCGGAGCTGGGCGGCGATCGCGTCGCCAGTGTTCTTGAGCCAGTCCTCGTCAACCGTGATCAGCTCGTGCTCGAAGTCGATCTGCCCGGCTTCCGTCATCTGCGCCTTGGCCTTCTCTATGTCTCGCGCGATCTTGGGCATCTCGGCATATTCGGGATGAATCGGGCAGACATGGTGGTTTTCAGCCACTTCGCCGGCATTGCCGTAGCCGAGCTGGAGAACCACAGCGTTGTTGACCGCGAGCTGAAGAGCCCGGCGGACCTTCTGGTCGTCATAGGGCTTGTTGGTCACGTTGGTGCGCGCCACAATCGTCGACGCGGTCATCACCTCCGACTTGACCAGATCGAGCGCATCGAGGATCGGCACGTAGTCGGCGGTCGTCTCGTCGTTTGTGTGGACCTCACCGGTCTCGAAGGCCGAAACCATCGCCGAGGGGTCCGCGCCGTAATCGATGAACTCCACGCCGTCGAGATAGGCCTCGCCGCCCCACCACTTGCCGTTCGCGCGGCGCTTGTAGACGACCTTCTGGCCGACATCGTAGGAGACGAGCTCGAACGGTCCGGTGCCGATCGGGTTCTGCACGAAGTTGGCACCGGCCTCGTCAAAGGAGCGGTGGACGATCAGGCCGGGATAATCGCAAAGGTTCGGAATCAGCGCGATGTCCGACTTGGTTAGGCTGAGCTTGACCGTCGTGTCGCCGACCTTGGCAATTGAGCCTTCGCGCAGGTTGCCGGTGGCTTCGTCAACCAGCGTGCCGAGGCGGCCGGGCATGGAATTCCCCTCGGCGCTCTTGTCGGCCCAGCGGGTGAAGTTGAAGATCACGTCGTCGGCATTGAAGGTGTCGCCATTGTTCCACGTTACGCCCGGACGGACATGCAGGATATATTCCGTGGCGTCGTCGTTCACTTCCCAGCTTTCGAGCAGATAGGGCTCGAAGGTGAATTCACGGGTATATTTGACCAGCGGCTCGAGCGTCTGGCGCTGCGCGGTGGCGATCTGAGACCAGTCTGCCGTGCGCGGATCCTTCGGATCCTTGATGCGCATAGCAACTTTGAGGACACCGCCCTTCACGGGTTCCTGCGCCATGGCCTTGGTGGGCACTGCAAGAGAAATCATTCCGTAGGCGTAAGCGGTCGATGCGCCGAATACGCTGGCGAGAGCCAGGAACTCGCGCCGGTCCATCTTGCCGGCCTTGGTGGCCTCCGCCAGTTGGCTAATGTGATGGGGAACCCGGTCGCCGTTGCTTCTGTAGAGGGTCATGACTTCCTCCATTGTAACGTTGGCCGCGATCACGACGATGCACAGCTGTCCAGAAGCGCCTTCGCATCGATCAAGTCGCGCGTGTTGAAGCCTTCCGTGAACCAGGCGTAGGTCGGCGCGAGCAGGTCGTAGGCTTCATGCCGATCGCCGCGGTCGACCCACAGGCGAGCGAGCGAGGTCGACGCGCGCAGATCCAGTGATCGCGCCTGCTGTTCGCGAGCGATCTCGATGGCGCGGCGATAATGCGCCTCGCTCTGTTCGGAGTCACGGGGTTTTGCCAGGAGCAGGAGATTTCCAGTGAGTCGACTAAATTCCGACTCCCATAGGCGCGCGCCAGTAGCCTCCGCCGCGGATATTGCTGGCTGCAGCATGCTTAGGCCCGCCTCGACCTCGCCCGCCAGTTCGCACACGCATCCGAAAAGACAGAGAACAAGGCCCTTTCCTTCGACGTCATTCAGGATTTCGTTTGGCAGCGCCGGCGGGGCGGCGGTGACCGGGGCTGGAACCTGCTGTGCGCTCTCGAGGGCCTGGATCATGGCCAACTGCAGACTGATATGGGGGACCCAGGCCGGAAATCCCTCGTGCGCCAATTGAAGCCTCGCTTCGGCTGCTTCCCGAGCCGCCGTGGCATCGCGGCGGAAGTAGTGCAGCACGGTGGCATGATAGAAAGCGTGGTGCAAACTGGGCGGATGAGGCAGTTGGCGGGCCCGGATAATGGATTCTCGCGCCCGGGCCAACGCCTGATCCGGAAAGCCAAGCATCCACAGACTGACGCCCTGCTTGGCAGCTGCGCACACGCCGGAGTCGTGGCCGCTATAGACGAAGGCGTGCGAGAAGTGTTCTGGCCGATAGAGAAAGAGACCCTGGTCGGTGTGCTCGCACACCGACCGCCACTTACCGAGCGCGTATTGCGTCGTCCAATTGACGTGGTGGGCCTCCAGCAGCAGGGACGGGTCGCCCGATTGTCGGGCGATGCCGATCAGTTTATCAGCGAGGGCAGTGGCCGTGTGCATCTGCCCCCGGGCCCGGTGGCCGGTGCACAAGCCGCGCAGCGCGGGGAAGGATTTGGACGTCTCGCTGCCCAGTTCGGCACATAGCTCACAGGCTCGCGTATAGGCGGCGACGGCCCCGGCAGATCCATAGCCCTTGAGGGACGCCAAGGGTATGCCAAGCGCAAGCTGCAGATCGATCTCGAGATCGTCGCGGGCCCGGCTCTCTGGGAGTTGCGTGAGAAGCTCCAGGCCTTTTGACAGGTGCGCAATCGCTTCGTCGTCCGCCGAGCGACGATTGGCGCGAAGGCCCGCCTTGTACCAGGACGACACTGCATCATCGAACAGTCCGCCCTCGGTAGCATGGTGGGCGAGCACCTCCGGTTCCGCCTCGGCTCGTTCGGAGAAGCGATCGCGGAGGAGGGTGGCGATCCGGCAATGGAGTTGCTGGCGTCGGCTCTTCAGTAGCGACTGGTAGGCGGCATCCCGCATCAGCGCATGCTTGAAGGTGTAAATCGCGTCCGGAGGCTTGCCGCGGCAAAATGCCAGTTCTGCGTGAACAAGTTCGTCCAGAGCGGTCCTGACCTTCGGCTCGTCCATCTGCGCGGTCGCGGCGAGCAATTCGTAACTGAACGCGCGGCCGATAGCAGCGCCGATTTGCGCCACTTCCTTAACCGGCGACAACCGATCAAGGCGAGCCAGGAGCGAGTCCTGCAACGTCGAGGGGATGGCGAGCGGTGGCAGTGGGCCGGCAAGCTCATAGCGCTCACCGGCTTCGCGCAGCAGACCGGATTCGAGCACGGTCTTTGTAAGTTCCTCGACAAAGAGCGGCACGCCTTCGGTCTTGCGGAGAATATGCGCCTGCACTTCGCCGGGAAGCGGCCGGCCGCCAGTGAGATGGTCAATGAGTGCTGCGCTTTCGTTCAGTTGGAGATGACTGAGCGTCAGCAGCGTCACATACGGTCGGCCGGTCCAGCGTGGCGCGAACTCGGGCCGGAAGGTAACAACCAGCAGTACCGGCAACCGCTCAATCCGATCGACAATGCGATCGAACAGCTCAAGGCTGGTGGGATCGAACCAGTGAGCATCCTCGGCCGTCATGAGCACCGGCTGCTTGGCCGCGAGGCCCTCAAGCTGGGCTAGCAGCGCCTGAAACGTCTTCGCCCTTTTCTGTTCCGGGGCGACTTCGGGCACCGGGTAGCGGTCGCCTGTCGGGATCGCCAAATACTCAGCGATCAACGGGATCGGCGATTTCGGGTGAGGCTCAGCCGCGGGAAGCAATGCCTCCAGCTTGGCCAATTTCACCTCTGGCGCATCCTCGCGCTCGAAGCCGGCAGCCCGACGCAGCTGGTCCAGCACCGGGAACAGAGCGCTGTTGATGTGATAGGGCGAGCCGTCATAGCGCAGCGACAGGCTTTTCTCGCGGCGGAGGTGGTCGCGCAGGGCGATTGCGATGCGGGACTTGCCAATGCCCGGCTCGCCCGACAGAAGCACCACCTGGCCCCTACCGTCCTTGGCCTGCCGCCAGCGGTCGAGGAGCAAGGCTATTTCCTCATCGCGGCCGACGAGCGACGTGAGGCGCATCCCGTGCAGCGCCTCGAAGCGGCCCTCGGCTCGGCTCTCGCCCATGACCAGCCATGCGCGCACCGGCTGGGCGAACCCCTTCAGATCGTGGGTGCCGAGATCAACCAGCTCGAAGAGCTCGCCAAGCAGCAGCCGGGTCGTTCCGGCCACGACCACATTGCCAACCTGGGCAAGTGCTTGCAGGCGTGCCGCCAGGTTCGGCGTCGCGCCGACCACCGCCTCCTCCTGCGCTGCACCTTCGCCGATCAAATCGCCTACCACCACCAGACCCGTGGCAATGCCCACTCGCGCACCCAGCGGCACTTTCGCGGGCGTCGCCAGCTCGGCGACTGCAGCGGCAATGGCAAGCCCGGCCCGCACCGCTCGCTCGGCCTCGTCCTCATGCGCACGCGGCCAGCCAAAATAGGCCAGCACCCCGTCGCCCATGTACTTCGCCACATGCCCATTCAGACGCCTGATCTCCCCGGTAACCGCGTGCTGGTACTTCCGGATCACCTCCCCCATCTCTTCGGGGTCCAATTGACCTGACAATGCGGTCGATCCAACTAGATCGACAAACATCACCGTCAACTGGCGACGTTCAGCTTCCGGGCGAGGCGGTGGACCACTTCCAGCGATCGGTTCAATTCGGGCCGCTGTGGCGGGATCCTCCAAACTGCGCTTGCCAAGTTCCGCGATCGCGGCCAACACGAGCTTCCTCGGCCCCATCGGCAGCCCCAGCGCCTTGAGGTCCGCATCCGAGAGATGCGGGAGCACTTCGGGCGTGATCTCGTTCTTGGCGAAGGTTCTGCTATATTTGCCGAGCCCAAGGCTCGAAAGCCACCCGGCAATGTCCATGACACCCTCCGTTTGGTCTAAGGCAGGTTAGCACCACGCGGGCGCACGGCGAAGCCCGGATGTGTTTGTCCGAGGCATCAATGTCATGCGGAGCCAGCGCATGCTGAGGAGTGAGATCGGGATCCGCAGGGGACGGAACCCTGCCGCGTCAATCGGCGCGGAGGATGAAAGCATTCTACACCCAATTGAACCCGAGAGGCGGCCTGAGAGGATTGCGCAGCACAGGTCAATAGCAGCTTACTCCACCCTAGGAATGGAATGGCTAAAGTTCGAGCTCTTTGCGACAATACTCGGGAAGGTCTGAACGGGTCACGACGTTCCTTTGACCTCCCATCAGGGATGTCTCCGGTCCAAACAGGATGGTGCGCAAAGGGTTTGCCGTCCACCGGAGTGTCAGACCACTAGATGGTGACGAGCATCTTGCCGGCGTTGGCCAGCGGCGTCGTCACGCCCGACAGCATCGTGCGGATATGGGCAACGCTCTGATAGCGACCGTTGACCGAAATACGCGGCAGCGCGTGCAGGAAGCCGGCATGTTCGGCGCGCAGCACGCCGTGGCGTGTCGTCACCGCCGAGACATAGCCGGCGTCGCGGGCAAAGCCGACTTCGCGGTCACCAACGGCGCTGGCATAGCCATAGGGATAGGCGAAATGGCGCGGCGCCTCGCCAAGCTCGGCCTGCAATATGCGCCTGACGTCGTCGACCTCGTGCCGAGCATCGGCTTCGGAAAGCCGCTTCAGATTGCGATGATTGACGGTGTGCGCGCCGATCGTCACCAGCGGATGCCCTGCCATGGCGCGGATCTCGTCCCAGTTCATCAACAGGCTCTGGCGCGCGCCCAACTCGATACCGTTCGAACGCGCCAATTCGCGCAGCACCGCGCGCTGGTCCTCCTCGCGGACCTCCAGCGTCAGATAGTCGTGCAGGCGCGCAAAGGCCTGGATTTTCTTGCCCGCGGTCGAGCAGTCGATCGTCACCGGACCGTTCGGTGTCGTCAAAACCAGCCGGTTGCGCGCGCTGACGATGTCCTCGACCACCTCCCACCATAGATCGGCGGCGCCGTTTATCAGCCCCGGCGCGACATAGATGGTGATCGGCGCGCCGTGCTTTTCCAGCACCGGCAGCGCCTCGGTCATGTTGTCGCGATAGGCGTCGTCGGCGGTGATCGCCGCGAACTGGCCACCCTTGCCGCCGGCCTTGATGCGCTCGATCGCCTCGTCCAGGGTGACGAATGCATAGCCGTGCGCCTTCATGTCGGCGATGACAGCGTCGAGGAACTCAGGCGCGATGTTGAGATGCCGGTTGACGCTATCAGGCTTTTCCGGCGTGGCGGTGACCCGGTGCAGCATCAAGATGGCGCCGATGCCGCCGACGAACGGCTTGGCCAGCGGGGCAAGACCGGTATAGCGCACGACGTTGAGCGCCAGTTTCCGGATTGCCTCGCCCCCGTCGATCATTCATTCACCTTTTGCGCCTAGGCTCATCCAAGCACGGAATGCGCCTATGCGGGCCCCCAATCGCGGTGAATACGCCCTAAAGGATTGAGGTATGGTTGACGCCACCGCGTCATTTGACGGCAATCGGCTCGAGGCCATGCAGGCGGCGCCGCGCGCGGTACCTGCGGATCATGGCGGCCTGTCGGTGTCGGTCGCCGACGGTGCGGCACTTGCGGCCTATGCCGAGTTCTGCGGTTCGGCGCTGTTCGCGCCGGCGCAGAGCCCGGCCTGGATCCTGAACTGGGCCAGACATGCCGAAGCGGACACCGTCTTGGCGACGCTGAGCGCTGACGGCCGGCCGGTTTTTTGGTTGGCGCTGGAAGTCACCAGCCGCGGTCCGTTACGCGTCGCCCGTTTCATGGGCGGCCGCCATGCCAACGGCAATTTCGCCGCCGCCGACCCGTCCTGGCTGACCAGGGCGGATGGCGCGGCGATCCGCTCAATGCTGGCGGCGATCGCCAGGGCGCGGCCGGACATCGACCTCGTCTCGCTGGAACGGCTGCTGCCCGATCTCGACCGCGTTGCCAATCCGCTTCTGTCCCTCCCGCATTTTCCCAGCCCCAACCTGTCGCTGGCCGTCGACCTGGCGGGAGGTTTTGATGCCCTGCTCTCCCGCGCCAGCGGCAAGCGCAGGCGAAAGAGGCACCGCTCGCAGGCGCGCAAGTTTGGGGCCGTCGGCAGCCACCGCCGCATCGAGGCCCGGACGGCGGACGAGGTGAACAGGCTGCTCGATGCGTTTTTCGAGATGAAGGAGTTCCGCTTCCGCAAGATGGGCATCGCCAACGTCTTCGGCGAGCCACAGGTTCGTGCTTTCTTCCGCGCTTTGTTCGTCGAAGCGCTCTCCGACGACACGCCGTCCTTCGTGCTGCACGGGCTCGAAGTCGCCGGCAAGCTTCGCGCCGTCACCGGATCGAGCCGCTCGGGAAAACGCCTGATCTGCGAGTTCGGAGCGATCGCCGACGACGACCTCGCCCATGCGAGCCCCGGCGACTTCCTGTTCTTCGACAATATCGAGGAAGCCTGCGAGAAGGGGATCGATGTCTATGATTTCTCGGTCGGCGACGAACCCTACAAGCGGCTGTGGTGCGATATCGAAACCCGGCATTTCGAGGTCCTGGTTCCGCTGACGACAAAGGGCCGCGCGCTGGTGTTTGTCCTGCGGCAAGGCGCACGCCTGAAAGCCTTCGTCAAGAACAGCCCGACGATCTGGAAGCTGACCAAGATGCTGCGCCGCAAGACGGCCGGGCAGGCAGCACCTGCGGCGAGCGAAGACGACAGCTGAACGCTGAGCCGGCGATGCAGCTGGCACCACTTGAGATTAACTGTCGATGTCGGCGCCGCCCCTCATCTGCCTGCCGGCATCTTCTCCCCGTGAACGGGGAGAAGGGGCTGGCCCCACCCTCGGCGCGTTTTTTGCAGCGCCGGATATTGGCGAAATCCTTTGCGCAGGCGCCCTTCTCCCCGTCCCTATACGGGGAGAAGATGCCGGCAGGCAGATGAGGGGCGGCGCCAACCTGCGCGAATGCCTCACAGGGGGAGAAGGCAAGAGCGCGCTATTGCCGCCGCTGCTGCAAACTCTGGTCGACAACGTTCAAGAGAATTATCGAACTGTCTCAGGCGGCGGAGCGCCGTCCGGGTAGCGGCGTCCCTGGCGTCTGATGGCCGACCGGCGTCACCAGCGTCAGGTCGGGATAGCCGCTCTCGATCAGCTCGACCGCGGCCTGCGCCACCTCGTCGTTCGGCTCCAGCAGCGACAGGAAGACTTCTGTGCCCTCGCCGACAAGGCGGCTGATGCCTTGCGCGTCGGTGGGTCCGCATTCGACCACGACCAGATCGTAGGCGGTGGTCAGCGACTGCATGATGATCGGCAGCCGGTCGGCGGCGCGCATGGCGCGAACCGGATCGGCGTTGCCGACGGGAATGACGTGGCAGTCCGAATAGAGATCGGCATGGATCACGTCGCTGAACTGCGCTTCGGAGGCGAGCAGATCGGTGATGCCCGGGAAAAGCCTGCTGTCCAGCGTCGGCCGCGAAGCGGCGCCCGAAGCGGTGAGATCGAGCAGGAGCACGCGCAGGCCGGTGTCGGAAACCTCACGCGCCACCAGCACCGCCGAGGCGGCCGCCTCGTCGCCTTCCGGCGATACGAATATGGCGCGTGCCGCGCCGCTTGTGATCAGTTTCTCCACCGCCTTGTCGATTTCGACCTCGCCAAGGCTGCGGCGCGCCGGCCCGACGTCGTCACCAGTTGCCGGGCCAGTTGCTGGCGCCGCGGCAGCCGCTTGCGGCTCTGCCTGGACTTCCGCCGTCCGATCCCCAAGGTCTTCGATATCGGCCGGTTCCTGATTGGGTGGCTCGTGATCGGGCGGTTCGTGATCGGACGGTTCGTGATTGGGCGGTTCGTGGGCAACCGGCATCGCGACCTGTTCGATCCGCTCGAAGCGGGCGCCGGCGGCCGGCCGCATGGCGCGACCCGAAAACAGCTCTTGCAGAAGCGTCACGATCGCCATGACCAGCAGCGAGCCGACGAAGGCCGCACCGATGATCGGCAGGATTTTTGGATAGTAGGGTTGGGACGGCGCCACCGCGCGGGAAAAGACACGGGCGTCGACCGGCGGATAGTTGCTGTCCTTGCGCGAGGACGCCTCACGATAACGGGTGAGATAGGTTTCGAGCAGCTGGCGCTGGGCGGTCGCTTCGCGCTGCAGCGCGTCCAGTTCGACCTGCTGGTCGCCGGCGCGCGCCGATGCGGCCTTCAGCGTGTTGACGTCGGCGACAAGCTGGTTTTCGCGGGCCTGGGCGGTCTGCGCCTGCGTCATCAGCCCTGTCATGATCTTTTCCGCCTCGTTGCGGATCTGGCGGTCGAGATCGGCAAGCTGCGACCTCAGCGCCCGGATTCGCGGATGATTGTCGAGCAAGGAGGTGGAAAGGTCGGCGATGTTGGTCTTGAGCTCGACCTGCCGTTCGCGCAGCCGCTGGATCAGTCCGGACGACAGCACCTCCGGCACCGCATCCAGCGAGCCGCCATTCTGCAGCGCCCTGCGCACGCTGTCGGCAGTCGCTGCCGCCGAGGCGCGATTGGCCCGCACCCGCGACAATTCGCTGGACAGTTCGGAAAGCTGTTGCGTGGCGAGCACTGAATTGTTGCCGCCCATCAGAAGATCGGACTGGGCGCGGTAGCTTGCCACCTTGGCCTCGGCATCCTTCACCCGCTTCGACAGGTCGGCGATCTCCGGCGCAAGCCAGTCGGTTGCGGCGGAATTCGATTCGATATTGGCATTGCCCTGGACGGAGATGTAGGCGTCGGCGATGGCGTTCGGGATTGCGGCGGCGAGCCGAGGATCTTCCGAGGAGAATTCGATGACGATAACGCGAGATTTTTCAATGCGATAGACGTTGAGCTTCTCACGCATCTTCGTCAGCACGCGTTCTTCCGGCGGAATCTCGTTGGGGTCGCTTTTCAGGCCGGCGACGACAAGCAGACGGCTCAACGCCGGCATATCCGCCGTCTCGTCGAACTCGGGCAGCCGCGACAAATCAAGCTTCTGCGCCACCTGCTTGAGGATGTCGGTCGAGGAAATGACCTCGACCTGGCTGGTCACGCCTTCCTCGTCGAGTATAGGCTTGTCGTTGTCATTGGTGCCGTCGGGGCGCGTGTAGACCGATTCGCGCGTTTCGATCAAAAGCCGGGTTTCGGCCCGGTAATGCGGCGTGGCGAGCCAGGTGAGCGCGAACGCCAGGCCGGTTACGACAAGCGCGACGACAAGAATGCGCAGCCAATTCCTCGCAAGGCTGGCGAAGAGCTGCCTGAGATCGATGTCGACATCTGCGGCCGCGGATTGAACGGACATGCATCCTGCTCCGGTATTTTAGTCAGTATACACCGTAAACAAATATGGTAACTCAGCCGTTAATATTGCGGTAAGCACCTGTCAGGTTTTACGCGCACGCGGGCAGCTAAAAGCACCGGAACCGGCCGCCTCCCGTCGGTTGCCGTCGCTTCGGCCGCCCGCCTTTACCGGCCATTAACCCTAACCGGATGATAACGGGCCTCGATCTCCAGAGTTTGCCGCGGTGCAGCGGCGGCCAGTCGAAGGTACATGTCCGGTCATGAAAAGCACTGCTCCCCTGTTCCGTGCGCTGCTCGCCGTGTCATTGCTTGCCGGTTGCTCCAGCTACCGGCCGGCGCCGGCCGCCTTTCATAAAATGCTCGATCAGCCTTATCGCCTCGGCGCCGGCGACCGGGTCCGCGTCACCGTGTTCGAGCAGGAAGGTTTGACCAACGTCTACAGTGTCGACCAATCCGGCTATCTGTCCATCCCGCTCGTCGGCGCCGTGCCGGCGCGCGGCCACACCGCACAGCAACTCGAAGGCGAGATCGCCGACAAACTACGCCAGGGTTATCTCCGTGATCCGGACGTTTCGGTCGAGATCGACCGCTACCGGCCGATCTTCATCATGGGCGAAGTCGGTGCTGCGGGCCAGTACTCCTATGTTCCCGGCCTGACCGTGCAAAAGGCGATTGCCATCGCCGGCGGTTTCAGCCCGCGCGCCAACCAGGGAAGCGTCGACATCACCCGCGACATCAACGGCAAGGTCATGACCGGCCGCGTTGCCACCTCCGACCCGCTTCTGCCCGGCGACACGGTCTATGTTCGCGAACGCCTGTTCTAGACCACGTGGCGGACACACTCAGGATCGTCCACTGCTTTCGCTCACCTGTCGGAGGGATTTTTCGTCACGTGCGCGACCTGACCGAGGCGCAGGTCGCCGCCGGGCATGCCGTCGGCATCGTCTGCGATTCGACGACGGGCGGCGACTTCGAGGAACATCTGTTCGAACAGATGAAGGGCATAATGGCGCTCGGCATCCATCGCACGCCGATGCAGCGGCATGTCGGACCGGGCGACCTCGCCTCGGCCTGGCGCACATTTGGGATCATCAAGGAATTGCGGCCGGACGTGCTCCACGGGCACGGCGCCAAGGGTGGCGCCTATGCCCGCCTGTTCGGCTCATTGTTGCGGGTATCAAGGTTTCGCGTAGCCCGGCTTTATTCGCCGCACGGCGGCTCTCTTCACTATGACGAGACCACCGCCACGGGGAAGCTGTTCTTCGCGCTCGAGCGGTTCATGGCGCGCTTCACCGACTATCTTCTGTTTGTCTCCGACTATGAAAGGCGGACCTATCGCAGGAAGGTCGGCGAACCGCCGATCCCGAACAACCTTGTCTACAATGGACTGAGCGCCGCCGAGTTCGAGCCGGTGCGAACCGAACCGAATGCGGCCGATGCCCTCTATATCGGCATGATGCGCGACCTCAAGGGACCGGACATCTTCATCGATGCGCTGGTTCTTGCCGGAACGCGGCTCGGCCGCCCGGTGAATGCGGTGATGGTCGGCGACGGCGACGACCTGCCGCGCTACCATGCGCAAGTGAAGCGGCTCGGGCTCGAAGGCCATATGCGTTTCCTGCCGCCGATGCCGGCGCGCAAGGCCTTCGAGTTGGCCGAACTGGTTGTCGTGCCCTCGCGCGCGGAAGCCATGCCCTACATCGTGCTGGAGACGCTCGCCGCCGGCAAATCGATGATCGCCACCGGCGTCGGCGGCATCCCGGAAATTCTTGGCGCCGGCTCCCCCGCCCTGATCCGGCCCGATCCGCGCGAGCTCGCCGACAAGATGAGCGCGGCGCTGGCCGACCCCGATGCCTATGGCAGGCTGATGCCCGATACCGCCGACCTCAAGGCGCGATTCGGCGCCGACGTGATGGCCACCGCGATCGAGACGGCCTATTTCGCGGCGCTCAAGCGCTAACCCGAAATGGGCGCTAACCCCAAAACGGCGCTGACCTCAAAGCTTCTCCAAAACCTATTTGTTGTTTCAAGGGTTTCTTAGCTCTATTTCGCTATTCACTTGCGTGAAGCTTTGCGGATGCATCATGAGCGACTTCGATCCCAAGCGCCGCTTTTCGAAAGACGCGGTGCGCAATTTCAACGGCCCGGCCGCTGACGATAGCCCCGGGGGCATGAACGACGTCGCCCGTCAGGTCGCGTCGCAATACCGGCGCGACACCATGTCGCCGATCATGGTCAGCGGCGTCTTGCGGATGGTCGAATTCGCACTGCTGTTCCTGTCGGGCCTGTGCATCTATTTTTACTATGTCGGCTTCTTCAACCATCTCGCCTGGCAATATCCGCTGGCGATCGCCGCCGCTTCGTCCCTCGCCGTGGTGCTGCTCGACCTCACCGACTGCTACCAGATCGTCTCGTTTATGCGGCCGCTCGCCAATTTCGGCCGTCTGCTGACGGCCTGGGCCGGCACCTTCGCCTTGATGGCGCTGACGGCATTCGCCATGAAGATGTCGCAGGACTATTCGCGCCTGGTTTTCGGCACCTGGTTCGTCGTCGGCTTCATGCTGATCTTCGGCCTGAGACTGCTGATGTCGAAGCTGATCCGGCGCTGGGCGCGCGACGGGCGCATGGAGCGCCGCGCCGTCATCGTCGGCGGCGGCACGGCGGCGGAAGTCCTGATCCGCTCCGTCGAAAAGCAGCCCTACAACGACATCCGCATCTGCGGAATCTTCGACGACCGCGGCGACAAGCGCTCGCCGCCCATCGTCGCCGGCTACCCAAAGCTCGGCACCGTTTCCGAGCTCATCGAGTTCGCCCGCATCGCCCGTATCGACATGCTGATCGTATCGCTGCCGCTGACCGCCGAAACGCGCGTCCTGCAGCTTTTGAAGAAGCTGTGGGTGCTGCCTGTCGACATCCGGCTCTCGGCGCATTCGAACGCGCTGCAATTTCGGCCGCGCGCCTATTCCTACATCGGCTCGGTGCCGATGCTCGATATTTTCGACAGGCCGATCAACGACTGGGATTCGGTCGCCAAGCGCGCCTTCGACATCGTCTTCTCGATCATCGGCATCATCGTGTTCTCGCCGGTCATGCTGGCGACCGCGATCGCCATCAAGCTCGACAGCCAGGGACCGGTGCTGTTCCACCAGAAGCGGCATGGCTTCAACAACGAGATCATCGAGGTCTACAAGTTCCGCTCGATGTATACCGACAAGGCCGACCCGACCGCCAAGCAGACGGTGACCAGGAACGACCCGCGCGTCACCCGCGTCGGCCGCTTCATCCGCAAGACCTCGATCGACGAGTTGCCGCAGTTCTTCAATTCGCTTTTCGGTTCGCTGTCGCTGGTCGGCCCGCGCCCGCACGCCATTGCCGCCCAGTCGCACAACCTTCTCTACAATGAGGTGGTCGACGGCTATTTCGCACGCCATAAGGTTAAGCCCGGCGTCACCGGCTGGGCGCAGATCAATGGCTGGCGCGGCGAGATGGATACCAACGAGAAGATCCGCATGCGGACGGAGTACGACCTCTATTATATCGAGAACTGGTCGCTGCTGTTCGATCTGAGGATCCTGTTCCTGACACCGATCCGGCTGCTCAATACGGAAAATGCCTATTGAGCGCAGTCGCGCATGAACTGTCGCCGGCCGCGGTCAACGCCAAGCTGATCGCGCTGATTGCGTCGGGCGCGGTTTTCCTCGGCGTCTTCCTGTCCGGCTTCGTCATCGCCGAGCCGGCGCCATACGACCTCTATATGGTCGCGCTGATGGCAGTGTGGGCCCTGTTCGGCCTGCGCATATCGCGCGCGGCGGCGCCGCTGCTGGTGCTGCTGGTGGTCATGAACATCGGCGGCATGATCGCGATGACCCAGATGTCGGATATCGCCGGCACCCCGCTCTATCTCGCCGTGTCGCTGTTCCTGGCGTTTACCGCGGTGTTCTTCGCCTCGGTGACATCGGTCCAGCCAAATCTCTACCGGGTGATCTTCCGGGCCTATGTGATGTCGGCGGTGCTGACCTCGCTGCTCGGGATATCAGGCTATTTCCATGCCTTCCCGGGGGCGGAGATCTTCACCAGATACGACCGTGCCACCGGCGCCTTCCAGGATCCGAACGTGTTCGGGCCGTTCCTGGTGCTGCCCGGCATCTACCTGCTCCATCTCCTGCTGACCGGCCCCGTCTCACGCATGCCGTTGCTGGCGATGCCGCTGCTGATCATCACCGCCGGGATTTTCTTCTCGTTCTCGCGCGGCGCCTGGGGCATGTTCGGCGTTTCGGCGATCCTGCTCACCTGCGCCCTGTTCCTGCAGAGCGCCAGCGGAAAATTGCGGCTGCGTGTCGTCGTCATGACCATCGCCGCCATGTCGCTGCTGGTCATCGCGATGCTCGTCATCCTGCAGCTGCCGGGCGTCTCGGAAATGTTCTCCAGCCGCGCCCAGCTGGAACAAAGCTACGATACCGCCCGCCTCGGCCGTTTCGCCCGCTATATCTTCGGTTTCCAGATGGCGCTGGAGCATCCGCTCGGCATCGGCCCGCTCGTCTTCGGCACGATTTTCGGCGAAGACACACACAACATCTGGCTGAAAATGCTGATGGACTATGGCTGGCTCGGCTTCGTCTCGTTCCTGACGCTGACCTGCTGGACGATGGCAGCCGGCTTCCGCATTCTCCTGCGTGACAGGCCGTGGCAGCCCTACCTTCTGTGCGCCTATGTCGCCTTCATTGGCAATATCGCGCTGGGCACCTTCATCGACATCGATCACTGGCGCCACGTCTATCTGCTGCTCGGGCTGATCTGGGGCGCGATCGCGCTGGAATACCGCCATCAGCGGCAATTTCGGCCGGCGGCGCTGCCGTCGCCGGCGGCTGGGGCATGATGGACTTTCTGGGCAAGTCTAAGTCTTGAAAATGGTCGGAGTCCAGCATGTGAGCGTAGCGAGTGGTGGTCTTAGCCATTGCCGTCGAATATGGCGGGAACTCGCTGCAGGGCTGGTGATGGGCATAGGCATAGCCGTCGGCATGGCGCTGCCGGATGAACTTAGGCGAGCGTTGCGCAATCTAACGTATAGGCGGCAACGCCATCACTACGACCGCGGCAACGGCGGTATCCGGGGGCGAAACGTTGATCGTCATCTAAGCAACCCACCAACGATGGCTGCACACAGCAAAAACACGAGCGCGGCACACGCGATGAACATACCTCTTCGCGTTCGCCACCTTGGCGGCTCAGCCGGCACAAGCCTGAACCGCTGGGCATGCTCCGTTGCGATTTTCAGTAGGGCTGCAGCCGTTTCGCGCGGCGTCCACCCCTTCGCTTCCGAGGTAGTCACCAAGGCTGCAAATGCGGCTTCCAAGGCGACTTCACAGTTGACGTCCCGATCTGGGCTACCCTTTGGCAATATGGGTGGTTGCACGGCTTGGGACATGCAAACAAAGCGGCTCGCGGATGAAAGGTTCCCGCGTTTCGAGCCCTTCACTTTCGAAGGTCCGCTTCCAGGTGCAGTTCCGCTCTCGCTGCTGGCTTTTGTCGTCGGGAATGAACGTGAAGAACACCGGGCGGCGGTCGCGGCCTTCGGCCTTGCATTTTGAGCAGCCAAACAGCCCGACCAAATCCTGATGCATCGATCCGCGATCTGATCCGAGCCTGTCGATCAGCGCTTGGCCGCCGATCGTCGGCCCGTTCACGGCGCGATTCGGGCGACATGGCCCCAGACTGGCACGGCCCAGAAAAGGAAAAGGCCCAGAAAGGCCCCAATTTCTCGTTTTCGCGGCTCAGCTAGTTTCCCCGGATTTCAAATAAGCCCTAGGGTTCTAAGGGCTTATTTGGTCGGAGTGGCCGGATTCGAACCGACGACCCCTTGACCCCCAGTCAAGTGCGCTACCGGGCTGCGCTACACTCCGGACCGGTCGCGATGTATCGTGATAACGCGGTTCGGGTCAACCGAATTCGGCGGCCATCACGCCGATGCCCGGCATGGTGGATTTGAAGTTCCTGCTCTGGTGGATGTCGTCAGCATTCAGGAACTTCAAATCCAGAACACGCCTCGCTTGTTGGCTTGATCCTCTGGCGTCGCTGCTATGAGACGGGTCTTGGATTTTCCACGGATTGTGTCAGCGCTGCCGTATCGATCAGCGCGCTTTCCGGAAGCCGGAGCGCAGAGGCTATTCGCCTGAGCTTCGACAAATCGGCATTCCTGCCGTTCTCGATGTCGGCGATCTCATCGACCGACAGTCCGCACGTCAGGGACAGCTCTTCCATGCTGTATCCCCTGGTTTCTCGGATGGCCTTAAGGGCGCTGTGGTCGGGCGCAGCTTCGGTCGCCGACAGTTCGGAAAAAGCTTCGCTTGTTGCTATTTGGGGCATTTGGCAACTCCGTGGATTTAAAGAGTTTGATCAAATCAAGAAGTTGCCTGAGACGGCGCAGAGAATGCCCTCTCGATGGTGATTTGCCAAGCGCCAAAAACGCCGTCACGGCATCGTGATTCCGATCGGCGCAGCCCGGCACAGGCCTCGGCGGCACCGGCACGGGACCGTCATCCCGATCGGGGTCTTTGACTGGCCGATCGCCGAATTGTTCGACGGTTCTGAGCCGCTCCCTTGTCAAGCGGCTGTAGGATCGAATCTCAGCAGCGGGAGCCGGAGCACGCAGAACGCGTCAGGGCTGCGAATTTTCTTGAACCGACGCGTGAACCTTTTCTCTCCGGGCCGCACCAACACGGCATGGACGCCACAAAGGCGGTCCCAACCGGAAGGACGCCCTGACGGCGATCCTCGATCAAGAGAAGGAAATGCTCAAATGACCAATATCTCGAACTTCAAGCGCCTGTCGCTCGCCGCTGCCATCGTCGTCTCGGCCTTCGGCTCGATTTCACTGCCGGGCTCGGCCTTCGCCAACGGCACGCATCCGAGCGGCGGCGGCGCGGTTTGCAAGGGCGCGGGTCACTGCCTGGTGCTGCAGCTCGACTGCAAGGGTACTTATACGGACGCCACCGACTCCAACGGCACCGTCTACGGCAAATGCAGCCAGACCGCGCAGGTCAGCCCGAAGAACAAGCTCAAGCTCGCGCGCTGATCGACCTTTTGGTCAACGAAAATGGCGGCCGTCCGCGCCGCCATTTTCTTGTCTCAACGTGCCGATCTCGATCTCGTCCGCGACGTTTTCTGCTGGCGGCTGAGGAACAGGCTGGCGACGAGTCCGACCACAACCAGACCGACTGCGGCGGCTGTCGCGGGATGATCGCGGGCTGTCTTCTCTATCACTCTGCCATGCCTCCTGATCGCAGGCAGAGCGTCACTGAAACGCTCGGCGAGGTCCGAGTAATAGTCCGACGCGGTGTCACGCCCGTCCTCGTAATAGGCGCTGCCGCGCCTGGAAACGGCTTTCCTCAACGCCGCCAGTTCCCTGGAGAGAGCCGCGACCTGTTTTTCAAGATCGATGTCGGAGAGGGTCGAAAATGATACCATGACAGGGTTCCTTCTTTTGCGAAGGAACGCACGATCCCAAAACCGGTTCCGGTTTTTGCCGCGACCGATCGGGCCCGGAGCGCGTCGCGTCAGAAGCGATTCATGCGACCCGCGTGAAGTTCTATGCAGTCGCTATCCCAACATGCACTACAGCGCGGCGCGTCCTATCGGAGGCGCAAGGGACCTTGCGATGATCCTCTCCGAAAATCGACCCCGATTTTGGGGTCATGCGCTAGTTCGTCGACAGAGTGATTTTGACGGATCGGTAATCGGCAGCGTCGACAATTCCCGTCAGTGGCGATTCTCAAACCTTGGAGTTTAGCCGAAACACCCCTCCACTTCGTCATCCCAGGGCAAGCAAGGAGCGAAGCGACGCGCGCAGACCCTGGGATTTATGCCGTTACCTCAGCCGAGGAATGCAGCGGCCGGGAACCGAACGCTACCACCCGGTTCCGCGAAAAAGCTCGAACCATTCTGGATTGGCCTTCTCGATCAGTTCGATCTTCCACTGGCGCGCGGCCAGCGCTTCAGCGACTTCTCGCGCTGGATGGCGTCACGAATGTCGAATGTTCTTCGTACCAGACCAGGCGCTGCACGCCGTAGCGGCTGGTGAAGCGCGAGCCTTCGCCAGATTTGTGCTCTGGCATGCGGCGGCCAAGATCATTGGTGACACCGACGTAGATCGTGCCGCGCTTCCGGCTTGCGGTCATATAGGCATAGCCGGTCATGGTGGAAGGGTAACTGCCACCGTTGCGGATGCAAGCGCCGTTCTGGGCCGTTGCATTCTTCGGCTGATGTCACGGAATGGATCCCAGGGTCTGCGCGACGTCGCTTCGCTCCTGCTCCGCCCTGGGATGACGAAGGCATGGTGGCCTGTGGCCAGCGTCAGAGATGATCGCTGCAGGCCGGCCGGCAGTGACCGTCAGTCAAAGACCAAATCCCCTGTGCAGAGGGACTAGCGCACCTGATCGAGCAGGCGCTTGCATTCCAGAAGGTCGAACAGCGCCTCCTGCAGCAAAGCGCGATTGTCGCGCGAGAGTTTCGACGTGCCCGGCTGCACCGGGCCTTCTTCCTCGGTCTTGCCCAGGCCGAAAAAGCGCCGGCTGGGTTTCACCTTGGGCTCGCCGACCAGCATCTCGTCATCGGCGCCGCGCGGCTGGGCCGCCGGCGTCAACGGCACCGCATCGGCCTGCCGGCGCTGCGAAATCGCCTCGACGGCCGCCATGTCGCCATTGCCGATGGCGACCAGGAAATGATTGCCGTTCTCGCGCAACAGCTTCTGCACACCCTTGATCGTGTATCCCTGATCGTAGAGCATGTGGCGGATGCCCTTGATCAGTTCGACATCCTGCGGCCGGTAGTAGCGGCGGCCACCGCCGCGCTTCATCGGCTTGATCTGGTTGAAGCGCGTTTCCCAAAAACGCAGCACATGCTGCGGCAGGTCGAGGTCTTCTGCGACCTCGCTGATGGTGCGGAAAGCGTCGGGGCTCTTGTCCATGGGCGAAATCCTCACGCTGGAGCATGGTCCCGAAAAGTGGGAAACGGTTTTCGGCCAGGATCATGCTCAACAAAGAGTCATTCCGATCCGGCTTGTCCTGCCGAATCGAGCCTTATTTCAGCGGTTTATGAAACAATATTCAAGCCCGGCGTCAAAGCAGGCGACCGTTTTCAACCGGGCTTTGAAGCGCAGGCGCTATTTGCTGCCCTTGGCCTTGCTGATCTGGTGCGCGCGCAGGATGCGGTTCTTCAGCACATTCGACGATTTGAAGGTCATCACGCGGCGCGGCAGGATCGGCACTTCCTCGCCGGTTTTGGGGTTGCGCCCGATGCGCTCGTTCTTGGAGCGGACATGGAAGGTTGCGAACGACGACAATTTCACCGTCTCGCCGCGAACGATCGCCTCGCAGATCTCGTCCAGAACCGCTTCGACGAGCTCGGCCGATTCAGTACGCGACAGGCCAACCTTGCGATAAACGGCTTCAGCAAGATCGGCGCGCGTAAGTGTCTTTCCCCCCATGCGAACCGTCCCCATCAGCTCAAAAAACATAACTCTATATAAGCAAAGATAGAGCCTAAGTAATTGATCCGGCAAGGTCAAGGACCGAACCGGTCCGTTCGGCACTTACCAGCGAACCAGGACCGCGCCCCAGGTGAAGCCGCCGCCCATCGCCTCGATCAGCACCAGATCACCCTTCTTGATGCGGCCGTCGGCGACCGCCACCGACAGCGCCAGCGGCACCGAGGCAGCCGAGGTGTTACCGTGCAAATCGACGGTAACCACCACCTTTTGTTCTGCTATCCCGAGCTTCCTGGCGGAAGCGTCGATAATCCGCTTATTGGCCTGATGCGGCACGAACCAGTCGAGATCTTCAGCGGTGATCCCGGCAGCTGAGAACGTCGCCTCGATGACGTCGGTGATCATGCCGACCGCGTGCTTGAACACTTCGCGGCCTTCCATCCTGAGATGGCCCACCGTTCCGGTGGTCGACGCTCCACCGTCGACGAACAGCTTGTCCTTGTGAGCCCCGTCGGAGCGCAGGCTGGCAGCCAGCACGCCGTGGTCGGCAATGCCGCCCGCCCCCTCGCCTGCTTCCAGCACCATCGCGCCGGCGCCGTCGCCAAACAGCACGCAGGTCGAGCGATCGCTCCAGTCGAGGATGCGCGAAAAGGTTTCGGAGCCGATCACCAGCACACGTTTGGCGAGGCCGCCGCGGATATAGAGGTCGGCCGTCGTCACCGCGTAGACGAAGCCCGAGCACACCGCCTGCATGTCGAAGGCGAAGCCGTGATGCATGCCGAGCCGGTTCTGGATGTCGACGGCGGTCGCCGGAAAGGTGTTGTTGGGAGTCGAGGTCGCCAGCACGATCAGGTCGATATCGGCCGGCGTCAGGCCGGCATTGTCGAGGGCTGCGCGCGCCGCCGCCTCGCCGAGCGAAGCCGTCGTCTCGTCGTCGGCCGCGATATGGCGCTGGCGGATGCCGGTGCGCTGGGCAATCCATGCGTCTGACGTCTCGACCATGCCTTCGAAATCGGCATTCTTCATGATGCGGCGGGGCAGCGCGGAGCCTGTGCCGCGCACGACTGATCTGATCAAGGCTCTTTCCTATTCCTCTGCGTCGGCAACGACGTCGGATTTCCTGGATGTCTGGGCATGCGGATTGCGCGCATGGAACAGATCAAGATCGGCTTCGATGCGATCGAGCAGATTGTTGCGCACCATGTCGTAGCCAAGCTCGATCGCCGCCGCGAAGCCGTCCGAATCGGCGCCGCCATGGCTTTTCACCACGACGCCGTTCAGACCCAGGAAAACCCCGCCGTTGGAGCGGCCGACATCCATCTTTTCGCGCAGGCGATCGAAGGCGCCCTTGGCGAAGATATAGCCGATCCTGGCCATCAGCGTGCGGTCCATCGCGGCGCGCAGGTAACCGGCGATCTGCCGTACCGTGCCTTCCGCCGTTTTCAGCGCGATGTTGCCGGCAAATCCTTCGGTGACGACCACGTCGACCGTGCCCTTGCCGATGTCGTCGCCCTCGACGAAACCATGGTAGTTCATCGAGGCCATGTTGGCCTCGCGCAACATGCGGCCCGCCTCCTTGACCTCTTCCTGGCCCTTGATCTCCTCGACGCCGACATTGAGCAGACCGACGCTCGGCCGTTCGATGCCGAAAACCGAGCGCGCCATGCCAGTGCCCAGAATGGCAAAATCAACCAGTTGATGCGCATCCGCGCCGATGGTGGCGCCGACGTCCAGCACCACGCTTTCGCCACGCAATGTCGGCCACAGCGCCGCGATCGCCGGACGGTCGATGGTCGCCATGGTGCGGAGGCAGAATCGCGACATCGCCATCAGCGCGCCGGTGTTGCCGGCCGAGATGCAGGCGTCGGCAGTGCCTGCCTTGACCGCCTCGACCGCTTTCCACATCGACGACTTCCAGCGGCCATGGCGCAGCGCCTGGCTCGGCTTGTCGTCCATCCGGACTGCTATCTCGCAGTGGATGAACTCGCTCACTTCCGCCAGCTTGGGCAGCTTTGCGAGTTCGGGGCGCACTGCCTCCTCGCGACCATAGATGACGAAGCGGATGTCGGGACGCCGGGTCGCGACCGTCATGAGCGCCGGGATGACCACGCTTGGTCCGTGATCGCCGCCCATGGCATCGATGGAAATCCTGATCACGCGGTGTTCATCTCACAGTTTGCTTGAGCGAGCGCCTGGCGCCGGCAACGGGTTTGGGGCTCGCGAAGGTTCGGCGAAAATAGCGTTTTTGGGCTGCCGCACAACCGGCTTTCTCCGATTGGGTCGGGTTTTCAGGATTTCCCCAGCAGGGAACGCAGCTTTTGCTGAAATTCGCTTTCCGCAGTCCCGGCATCGTCGGCAGCCTCCATCGAAACGCCTTGCTTGCGCGGATAGGGATCGATCGCCAGTCCAAAGAACTGTTCGGCGAGCGCCCCGACATCGATTGAATTGCCGGAAAATATTTCCGGGCTGTCCGGCCCTTCGGCATCGAGCATTATCTCGCCACCGCCCTCGAAACCCTGCCGCCCGAGCTTCGACCGCTCCGGCAGGAACAGTGCGTCGACCGCCTCGTCGATATGCGCCTCGATCGGGTCCAGGGTGACGATGCAGGCCTGGGTGATATCGGCCTCGACGCGGCCGCTGACCTTGACGCCGTTGCGCTTCCATGGCGCCACCAGCAGTTCGGCGCGATAGTTCTCGACCGACAGCAACTCGTGCTCGCCTGCCAGCGCGGCGCGCTGCGCGGCGTCGGCCTCGATCAGCACCGGCAGTCCCTTTTGCGGCAGCCGGGCGACGTTGGCCACGAAGGACACGGGGCTCTGGCGATCGGGGCTCTGGGAGTCGGCGTGTTTCATATTTTCCTTTAAATAGGCTGTTTTCTTAAATAGGTTTGGCCGCGGGGAATGCTACAGTGCCGGAAACAATCGATTCGGTCGGCTGTTCCGCGAGTCGCCTGGAGACATCGGCGACGTAGCCGGCCAGATGCGTCGCCTGCGGCCAGGTGCCGGCATCGGGCCTGACATTGCGGGCAAGCGCCGCGACGAGTGCGTCATGGTCGTTTCGTTCCAGCGCATCGTCATAGGCGGCGGTGCGGCCATAAAACATCTTCGCCAGTTTCTTCATGCGCTTCGGCACGCCAACGTCGCCGATGCCGAGTTCGCGCAGCGAATGCTCGACATCCATGAAGAACTCGTCGATCAGCACCTGCGCGACCTCCCCGGCAACACCACCCTCGCCGCGCAGCCGGTGCTGGAACAGGAACATGTGCAGGGACAGCATCTCGAAGCGGCCAAGCGGCGTGTCCGGGACATCCCAGTCGGAATAAAACACGGTTTGCCGCGCCGCTGCCACGATTTGTGCGTAAAGCGCCTCGGTGATAGCGCGGTTGGCGTGACGTTCGCGACCAAAAAGGCGCTGGAACATTGAGGGTGGTCTCCCGGGGACCGTTTGTTGAATTGGCCTTGTTGCATCGGCGAGCAAGCTGGTTTACCGGTTTTGCGGCCCAGCGCAAGTTGCGGCCAGCTAATGGAGTTGTAGTTGCGCGCGCTGAAAATCAAGTCGACTTTTCTGCCCAGGTCCGCTTTTCCGAGATCCGCCGGCGCGATCTCGCTGCTGGTGGCAGCTTCGGCGCTTTGCGGCTGCAACTCGTCGAAGATGATCGGTGATCTCAATCCGAGCGAGACGCTGACGCAGGGTTACGTGATCGACCAGCAGGCGATCGACCTGGTGCCGGTCGGCTCGAGCCGCGAACAGGTGCTTCTGGCGCTCGGCACCCCGTCGACCAAGGCGACTTTCGACAACGAGGCCTTCTACTACATCTCACAGACGCGCAAGCGTTACGTCGCCTTCGACAAGCCGAGGCTGGTCGACCAGAAGGTGCTGGCCGTCTATTTCGGCGAGGACGGGCGCGTTAGCCAGATCGCCAATTACGGCCTGAAGGACGGCAAGGTGTTCGACTTCATCTCGCGGACCACGCCGACCGGCGGCAAGGACCAGAACTTCCTCAGCCAGATCATGGGTGGCGCCAGCAAGCTGGCGCCCGGCCTCCCCGGCGGCGGCGGCGCCTCGCCCGGCACCTGATCAATCCCGGCAGAATCGGCTTCTCATCCCTTTTTTTGCTTCCCTTCTTTTAACTTCGAGGGGAAGCAGCAACATCTCAGGCGACCGAAAACCCGCGGGAGCGATCCTGCGGGTTTTTGTCTTGGGCTAGAAAGCCATTGTCGCAGGCTGCGGGCCGCAGACGACTTGAACGCGAGCTTTTGGAACTGTCACGGGCGTCAATTCCCTGATGCTGGACGTCCAAAATAGACGAACCCGCGGGATCGCTCCCGCGGGTTCGGTTGTGGATCTCGGCCTCGGAAGGCCAAGCCGCCTCAGCCGTGCGCGAGCACGGCCAGCAGCAGCAGGGCGACGATGTTGGTGATTTTGATCGCCGGGTTGACTGCCGGACCGGCGGTGTCCTTGTAGGGATCGCCGACCGTATCGCCGGTCACCGAGGCCTTGTGCGCCTCGGAGCCCTTGAGATGCTTGACGCCGTCCTTGTCGGTAAAGCCGTCCTCGAACGATTTTTTTGCATTATCCCAGGCGCCGCCGCCAGAGGTCATCGAGATGGCGACGAACAGGCCGTTGACGATGACGCCGAGCAGCGAGGCGCCAAGTGCTGCAAAGGCGGACGCCTTCGAGCCCGAGATCAGCAGCACGCCGAAATAGACGACCAGCGGCGCCAGCACCGGCAGCAGCGACGGAATGATCATTTCCCGGATCGCCGCCTTGGTCAGAAGATCGACCGCACGCGCATAGTTCGGCTTCGAGGTGCCGGCCATGATGCCCGGATCCTCGCGGAACTGCTTGCGCACCTCCTCGACGATGGCGCCCGCCGCACGGCCGACAGCCGTCATGGCGATGCCGCCGAACAGATACGGAATCAGGCCGCCGAAGATCAGACCGGCAACGACGTAAGGGTTGGAGAGGTCGAAAGAGACGTCGCCCATGCCCTGGAAGTAAGGGTATTTGTCGCCATTGGCGGCAAAGAACTTCAGGTCGTTGGAGTAAGCCGCAAACAGCACCAGCGCGCCGAGACCGGCCGAACCGATGGCGTAACCCTTGGTCACCGCCTTGGTGGTGTTGCCGACGGCATCAAGCGCATCGGTCGACTGGCGCACTTCCTTGGGCAAGCCGGCCATTTCGGCAATGCCGCCGGCATTGTCGGTGACCGGGCCGAAGGCGTCGAGCGCAACGATCATGCCGGCAAGACCGAGCATCGTGGTGACTGCGATCGCCGTGCCGTAGAGGCCGGCGAGCTGGTAGGTCGATATGATGCCGCCGACGATGATGATCGCAGGAAGTGCCGTCGATTCCAGCGAGACCGCAAGGCCCTGGATGACGTTGGTGCCGTGACCGGTGACCGAGGCCTGGGCGATGGAGTTCACCGGGCGCTTGTCGGTGCCGGTGTAGTATTCGGTGATCACCACGATGAGGCCGGTCACCAGAAGTCCGATCAGGCCGCAGATGAACAGGTTGGTGCCGGTGATGGCCATGCCGGCGACCGTGCCGATTTCGCCCCAGCCTAGGGTTGCCGAGGTGGCGATGCCGAGGCCGACGATCGACAGCAGGCCCGTGACGATCAGGCCCTTATAGAGCGCGCCCATGATCGAGCCGTTGGAGCCGAGCTTGACGAAGAAGGTGCCGACGATGGAGGTCAGGATGCAGGCGCCGCAGATGGCCAGCGGATAGAGCATCGTGGCGCTGAGAACGGCGGTGCCGCCGAAGAAGATGGCGGCGAGGACCATGGTGGCGACCACGGTCACCGCATAGGTCTCGAACAGGTCGGCGGCCATGCCGGCGCAGTCGCCGACATTGTCGCCGACATTATCGGCGATGGTGGCCGGGTTGCGCGGATCGTCTTCGGGAATGCCGGCTTCGACCTTGCCGACGAGATCGCCGCCGACGTCGGCGCCCTTGGTGAAGATGCCGCCGCCGAGACGGGCGAAGATCGAGATCAGCGAGGCGCCGAAGCCGAGCGAAACCAGCGAGTCGATAACGACGCGGTCGTTGGGCTGGAGGCCGATGAATTGGGTGAGGATCAGGTAATAGATCGAGACGCCGAGCAGGGCCAGGCCAGCGACCAGCATGCCGGTGATGGCGCCCGACTTGAAGGCGATCTCGAGGCCGGCTGCGAGGCTGTTGGAAGCCGCTTGCGCGGTGCGCACATTGGCGCGCACCGAGACGTGCATGCCGATGAAGCCGGCGGCGCCCGACAGAACGGCGCCGATCAGGAAGCCGATGGCGGCGGTGATTGAAAGCAGCCACCAGGCGAGCAGCAGGACCACGACGCCGACGATGGCGATTGTGGTGTACTGGCGCGCCAGATAGGCCTGCGCGCCTTCGCGGATGGCCGCGGAAATTTCCTGCATGCGTGCATTGCCCTGATCGGCCGCGAGGACCGATTTTGTCGCCCAAATGGCGTAAAGGACTGAAAGCAGACCGCAGGCGATGACAGCTAAAATTATGGTCATTGCCGTATTTTCCTCGATTGATGACCCAAAAGAACCCCTCCCTGGGCCGTTGAGACGGGGAGCGGATTCCGCGCGCCGAATCCGCTCCCCTCGCATCGGCTTATGCGAAACAGGGCTGCGAACGTCAAGATATTGTTCGGTTTTTGCCCGGCTTTCGCCCAAAAGCCCGGCCTTCGCCCAAAAGCAATGGGGCGGCAACACGCTCGCAAGTGCCGCCACCCGATCAGATCGATTGAAATCGGCTGGCGGTTGTCAGCCTTTGCGCAGGTCGCAGTCCAGCCTGACGGCGAAGATCAGCACCGCCAGCATGATCATCACATTTACGGCACGGAAGGCAGCATCGTGCGCCTTTCGATCCCGATTCACGGCAACAGGCCGCTCAAAACAGGACTCTTGCGACATCTCTTGGCGCTGGCCGAGATCAGCGAAGGCGATATCTGAGTTTTGCTAATTACGCCGTCTCCTGCCCCATGCGGCGTGCGGTGTAGCGCTCGATCGCCGACAGCCCGTCATAGATCAGCACGGCAAGCGCGGCGACGATCAGCCCGCCCTGCAGGACGAAGGCGAGATTGTTGGACAACAGACCGGCGATGATCACCTCGCCGAGCGTCCTGGCCGCCACGGTCGAGCCGATCGTCGCAGTGGCGAGGCTGATGACCACCGAAAGCCGGATACCGCCCAGAATGATCGGCGCGCTGAGCGGCAGCTCGACCTTGACCAACCTTTGCCAGCCGGTCATGCCGGCGCCGCGCGCCGCCTCGACCACATTGGCCGGCAGCGTCGTCAGCCCGGTCAGCGCGTTCTCGAAGATCGGCAGCAGGCCGTAGAGAAACAGCGCGATCAGTGTCGGCTTCTCGCCAAAGCCGACGGCCGGCACGGCCAGCGCCAGCACCGCCACCGGCGGAAAGGTCTGGCCGATATTGACCAGGCTGCGCGACAGCGGCAGGAATTCGACGCCGGCCGGCCGGGTGACCAGGATGGCGAGCGCCACGGCAACGATGATTGCCGCCGCCGTCGCGATCAGCACGGTCCTCAGGTGCAGCAGCATCAGCGTCAACAGGCTGCCCTGGTTGTAGATTGCCGGCGCGTTGCTCTCGGTCAGCGGCTTCAGCAGCGGCTCGAACCAACCCGGATTGGTCACGAACGCAATGAGCAGCACCACCAGGGCAAGCCTGAGCAGTGACGGAAGCCAGGCTTTTACACCGGCCTCTTTCATGCCGGCCTCGCCGCGCGTTTCACCAGCCCATCCACAGTCACGCGGCCGAGCGGCTTGCCATCCGCGCCTGTCACCGGCAACGCCGGGCGTCCCGACCACAACAGTTCGGCCAGCGCATCGCGCTGACTGGCGTCGGCGGGGATCGCCTCGCCTTCGGCTGTGCCCGTCTCCACGGCGTCGCGCACCCGGCCGAGCACAGCAGCCTGAACGGTTTTTCGCTGGCGCCGACCAGGGTCTCGACGAAGGCGCTGGCCGGCTTCGCCAGGATCTCGGCGGGCCTGGCATATTGCACCAGCTTGCCGGCATCCATCACCGCGATCTTGTCGCCCATACGCACCGCCTCCTCCATGTCATGGGTGACGAGGATGATCGTGGTGCCGAAGCGCTTCTGGATCGCCCGAAGGTCCTCCTGCGCCTTGTTGCGGATGATCGGGTCGAGCGCGCCGAACGGCTCGTCCATCAACAGCACGTTCGGCTCCGCGGCAAGTGCCCTGGCGACGCCGACGCGCTGCTGCTGGCCGCCGGAGAGCTCGTGCGGATAGCGTGGCCCGAACGCCTGGGGATCGAGCTGGTAGAGCGTCATCAACTCGTCGACACGGCGCTTGGTGCGGGCCGCGTCCCAGCCGAGCAGCACCGGCACGGTGGCGATGTTCTGCGCCACGGTGCGATGCGGAAACAGCCCATGGCCCTGGATGGCGTAGCCGATGCTGCGGCGCAGTTCGTAGCCGGGCAGCGAGCGGTTGTCGGCGCCGTCGAGCCTGATCACGCCGGCGGTCGGCTCGACCAGCCGGTTGATCATGCGCAGCAGCGTCGTCTTGCCGGAGCCGGAGGTGCCGACGATGACGGCGATGGTGCGCGGCTCGATCACCATCGACACGTCGTCGACGACGGTCGTCGCGTCATAGCGCTTGGTAATGCCTTCGATCTCGATCATGCCGGTTGTGCCTCGCGTCGCCTGGTGGAGGTCATTTCGATCAATGCGTCGAGGATGATGGCGGCAGCAAAGGCCATAGCCACCGTCGGAACGGCGCCGAGCAGCACCAGGTCCATCGCCGTCTGGCCAACGCCCTGGAACACGAACACGCCGAAGCCGCCGCCGCCGATCAGCGCGGCAATGGTAGCAAGGCCGATGTTCTGGACCAGCACGATGCGGATGCCGGTGAGGATCACCGGGAAGGCCAGTGGAAATTCGACGCCGAACAGGCGCTGGCGCTCGGTCATGCCCATGCCGCGTGCGGCATCGTTGGCGGCGCGCGGCACGCCGGCAAGACCGACCACGGTGTTGGCCACTACCGGCAGCAGCGAATAGAGGAACAGGGCGACGAAGGCGGGCGCGGTGCCGATGCCGCGAATGCCGAGGGAGGCCGCGCCGGGCACATGCGTGGCGACCCAGCCGAGCGGCGCGATCAACAGGCCGAACAGCGCGATCGAGGGAATGGTCTGGATGATGTTCAGCACGTTGAGCACGCCGGCCCGCAATTTTTCGACGCGGTGGCAGAGGATGCCAAGCGGCAAGCCTGCTATCACCGCCGCCGCCAGCGAGCCCAGCGCCAGCGTCACATGCTTGGAGCCTTCGGCCCAAAAACTGTCGGCACGGTTGGCGTATTCCTTGAGAATCGACAGACTGTTCCAGCTGCCCGAGACCAGCAGCAGGCCGATTGCCGCTGCCGCGACGACGAGCACGCCGATCCGCGCCGATGGCGACAGGTTCAGCCTCGTCAGCCCATCGGCGAGCAACAGCGTAAAGGCGAAAATGAGCAGCCAGAAACCCGAAGCCGGCGAGATGCGGGCAAAGCTGTTGCCCTCAGGCGTCAGGAAGCTGCCGGCGACGCCGATCAGCAGCGCCAGTGCGGCAAGCGCGACCACGCTGGCGGCCAGGCGCGGTACCAGCGGCGTTTTCAGCAAGGCGACGACCGCCGCAACGACGACGACTGCAAGCAGCAGCGGCCCCAGCGTCGGCGGCAGCGCTTCAAGAATCGAGCGCGCCTCGCCCGGCACGATGCGATTGGCGCGCAAGGTGGCAAAGGGCGCGGCGAAGGCGGCATAGGCAACGATCGCGGCGATGACCACGCCGAGCTTGTCGAAGCGGGTCATGGCGCGCCTCGCACCGGCGTCATTTTCAAACGGGCTGACTACTTCAAAAACCCGTTCTTCTTCAAAAAGTCTTCGGCGACGCCTTTGACCGGCTCGCCGCCGACCTGAACGCGGCCGTTCAGTTCCTGCAGGGTGACGAGGTCGAGGTTGGCGAAGACCGGCTTCAGCAGCGTCTCGATTTCGGGATGCTCCTTCAGCACCGCCTCGCGGATGATCGGCGCCGGCTGGTAGACCGGCTGCACGCCCTTGTCGTCTTCGAGCACGACCAGGCCGGACGGCGCGATGCCGCCGTCGGTGCCGTAGACCATGGCGGCGTTGGCGCCGTTGGTCTGGTTCGCCGCGGCGGCGATGGTCGCCGCCGTATCGCCGCCGGAGAGCGTGATCAGCTGGTCCGGCTTAAGCGTGAAGCCATAGGTGGTCTGGAAAGCCGGCAGCGCGGCAGCCGAATTGACGAATTCGGCCGAGGCCGCCAGCACCACCTGGCCGCCGCCGGAGACATATTTGCCGAAGTCGGACAGCGTCGCCAGCTTGTTGGTCTCGGCGACATCCTTGCGCAGCGCAATCGCCCAGGTGTTGTTGGCCGGCGACGGCGACAGCCAGACGATCTTGTTGGCGTCGTAGTCGAGCTTCTTGGCCGTTTCATAGCCCTTGGCGGCATCCTTCCACACCGGATCGTCGGCCTTTTCGAAGAAGAAGGCGGCATTGCCGGTGTATTCCGGATAGATGTCGATCTCGCCGGCGGTGATCGCCTTACGCACCACAGGGGTGCCGCCGAGCTGGATGCGGTCGGTGGTCTGGATGTTGTTGGCGTTCAGCACCAGCTGGATGATGTTGCCGAGCACGCCGCCTTCGGTGTCTATCTTCGACGACACGACTACCTGAGCGCTCGCCGAGGCTGCGGTGATGCCGAGCGCCAGTGCCGCGCCGGCCAGAACCTTGACTGAAAACATTTCACAAATCCCTTGCTGAGAACCGGACTGCGGCTGCCGCATATGAGCATGGCTTCAATGCCCCGTCGGGGCACACGGTTTCATAAGAAGGGGGATGGGGGCAATAATTTTGTTCGGATGCGGGTGAATCCGCTGCTGTCTGATCCCGACAGCGTCATGTCACTACAGCGCGTCGCGTCCGTTTGGACGCGCAAAGAACGCTGTAGCACTTTTGATTTGCGCATGATCCTTTCCGAACCTTTGGTTCGGGGTCATGAGCTGGTCGGCCGCGCGGTCATCTTCAGCACGCCCAGCGCCACGAAGCACAGCACCGTCACCGGGAAGATGATCCAGTTCAGCATCTCCCAGCCCCAGGCGTTGTAGACCGCGCCCGACATCAGCGAGGCGAAGGCGACGGAGCCGAACAGGACGAAGTCGTGAAAACCCTGGACCTTGGCCTTTTCCGATGGCCGGTAGCTGTCGGCGACCATGGCGGTGGCGCCGATGAAGCCGAAATTCCAGCCAAGGCCGAGCAGGATCAGCGCCGTCCAGAACTGCCACAGCGCCAGGCCCGACAGCGCCACCACGGCGCAGCCAATCAGCAGCACAAGGCCGGTTGCGACAATCCGTTCGGCGCCGAAGCGATAGATCAGCGAGCCGGTGAAGAAGCTCGGCGCGAACATCGCCATGACATGCCAGGAAATGCCGAGCGTGGCGTCGTCCGTCGACAGGCCGCAGCCGACCATGGCGAGCGGCGCGCCGGTCATGACGAAGCTCATCAGCGCATAGCTGCCGACAGCGCAAAACAGCGCCGCAACGAAACGCGGCCTGGTGACGATCTCGGCGAGCGGCCGCGCGTCGCTGTCGGCGATTTCCGCTTTGCCCGTCGCCTTGGCCGGGATGCGCAGCAACGACAGGATGGCGGCGCCGACCGCCGCCAGCACCAGGATGGAGGCAAACGAGCCGGCAAACATCACAGGAGCAAACAATTCGCGGGTGAAGATGACGATCTGCGGCCCAAGGATGGCGGTGACGATGCCGCCGGCCAGCACGAAGGAGATGGCGCGCGCCTTGAATTCAGCCGGCGCATTGTCGGCGGCGGCGAAGCGGAATTGCTGGACGAAGGCGCCGCCGATGCCGATCACCAGCAGGCCGAAGGCGAACAGCCAGAAGCTGGCCTGGAACAGCGCCAGCGTGGCGACCAGACCGCCGATCGCAGTGACGATCGTCCCGGTCATGAAGCCGTCGCGCTGGCCGAGCCGGCGGATGATGGCGGCGGCCGGCAATGCGCCGAGCGCCACGCCGACGTTGAAGCCGGTGATCGGCGCCGTCGCCAGTGACTTGTCGGTTCCGAGCAGATAGTGCCCGGCCAACCCACCCACGGAAATGGCGATGGGTGCAGCCGAACCGATGATCGCCTGCGAAGCGGCAAGGATGAGCGCCGTGCGGCGCGCTTCCCTGCCGGCCTCGGCGATAGCGACGGCGGTCATGAAGCGTCCTTGCCACGCCCTTCGCCGCGCACCCGGCGCGACACGCGATCGAGCACCGCGTTGACCAGCTTCGGCTCGTCTTCTTCGTAAAACGCCTTGGCGATATCGACATATTCCGAGACGATGACAGCCACCGGCACGTCCTCGCGCTTCATCAGCTCGTAGACGCCGGCGCGCAATATGGCGCGCAGCGTCGAATCGAGCCTGGACAACGGCCAGTCCTCGGTCAGCGCCTGGCGGATGATCGGATCGATGGTCTTCTGGTTCTCGACGACGCCGGCGAGGATGGCGCGAAACCATTGCGCGTCGGCCTCGCGATAGAGCGCGCCGTCGACTTCCTTGCCGAGCCTGAACGCCTCGTATTCGGCGGTGATCTCGAAGACGCCGCTGCCGGCCACATCCATCTGGTAGAGCGCCTGCACGGCGGCCAGACGGGCTGCACCGCGCTTGTTGGCGTGGCGCACCGCGGGCTGGCCGGGCGATGCGGGTTCGCTCACGACCGCTCTCCCAACTGTTGCTTGAGGGCAATCATGGTCAGCGCCGCACGCGCGGCAAAGCCACCCTTGTCGCCTTCCGAACGCCTGGCCCGCGTCCAGGCCTGCTCGTCATTTTCGGTGGTCAGGATGCCGTTGCCGATGCAGACCGATTCCTGGATGGACAGGTCCATCAGGGCACGACTCGATTCATTGGCGACGATGTCGAAATGATAGGTGTCGCCGCGCACGATGGTGCCGAGGGCGACAAAGCCGTCATAGCTCGGCCCGCCTTCGGCGGCGCCGTCGAGGGCGAAGGAAATCACCGCGGGAATTTCGAGGGAGCCCGGAACGGTGACGACGTCGTATGTCGCGCCCGCTTCCTCGAGCGCGCTTGTCGCGCCTTCGAGCAGCGCGTCGGCAAGGTCGTCATGGAAGCGTGCCTCGATGACAAGAAGGTGGGCCTTCTTCTTCGGGCGAATGAACGCTTTGCCGTGTTGGGATGTGCCAGCCATAGATGTCTCCGGGATCGCCGGTGACTTAGGCCGAAGCCGGTTTGATCGCAAGCAGAAGATTGGTGGAGATGCGGACGTGCCTGATTATTGGTTTCCTCCGAAGCCGGCGCTGCCCCTCGTTGCCCTGCCGGGCATTTCTCCCCGTAAACGGAGCGAAAGACCCTGGCCGCATCGCCGGCGCCCTTCTTGCAACGCTGGTGATTGGCGAAACAATCGATCACAGCGCCCCTCGCCCCGTTTACGGGCCGTTTACGGGGAGAGGTCGCCGGCAGGCGGGTGAGGGGCAGCGCCAACGGAACGGAACAAGGCGCCAATCAGATCCGAGGTGCTCGTCCTGTTCGGATAACCGTATGAATCCACGCCGCTCTCCGGCAGGACCATCAAAGCCCCTCTTTCGCGGCCTCCGCCAAACGCGCCGCGTAGCGGGCCATGGTGTCGATCTCCAGATTGACGCGGTCGCCGACCTGACGTTCGCCCCAGGTGGTCACGTTCAGCGAGTGATGGATCAAGAGCACGTCGAAGCGCGTGCCGTCGACCTTGTTGACGGTGAGCGAGGTGCCGTCGAGCGCGACGGAACCCTTGGGTGCGATGAATCTGGCCAGGTCGCGCGGCGCTTCCAGCGTAAAGCGCACGGCATCGCCCTCCTCCTTGCGCGCAACGATCTCGGCCATGCCGTCGACATGGCCTGAAACGATGTGGCCACCGAGTTCGTCGCCGATCTTCAGCGGCCGCTCCAGATTGATTCTGGTGCCGGATTTCCAGCCCATCGCCGTCGTCAGCTTGAGTGCCTCTTCCCAGGCCTCGACCTCGAACCAGCGCGCGTTGGCGCCGCTTTCCGGCAGCGCCGTCACCGTCAGGCAGACGCCGCCGCAGGAAATCGAAGCCCCAATGGCGATCGTCTGCGGGTCATAGGCGGTGTCGATGCGCAAGCCGACGCCCTCTCTCAGCGGCTTGACGGCAGCGACGGTGCCGACATCGGTGACAATCCCGGTAAACATCAGACTCTGGCTTCTTGGTTGGCCATGATCTTTTCCGAAAACCGGTTCCCACTTTTCGGGATCATGGTCTTATCCACTCGGCGTAGCTGTCTTCGCCGAAACGCATGTCGCGCAATTTGCGAAATCCTGCCGGGATATGGTCGGCGTCGATGGGCGATACAATGCCGCTCCTGCCGATCGGCTCCTGCCCCTGGAACAGCACGATGCGGTCGACCAGCCCTTCGGCGAGGAAGGCCTTGGCCACCTTGGCGCCGCCCTCGACCAGCACGCTCGCCATGCCGAGTGCGGCAAGATCCTCAAGCAGTTCCGGCAGCGCAATATCGCCTTCATACGTCTCGGTGCCGATGAAGCGCACGCCGGCTCGTTCGAGCGCGGCGCGCCGGTGCGGATCGGCTTCGGCACAGGCGGCGACATAGAGCGGAACCCGGTCGAGGCCGGCGACCAGTTTCGACGTCTCCGGCAGCCTGATCTGGCGGTCGAGCACGATGCGCGCCGGCGAGCGGTTCTCCAGCCCCGGCAACCGCACCGTCAGCGCGGGATCATCCTCCAGCGCCGTGCCGATGCCGATCAACACGCCGTCGGCTTCGGCGCGCATCAGATAGACTTCGCGCCGGGCGATGTCGCCGGTTATCGAGACCTGCCCCGCGCCTTCCATGCCGATCTTGCCATCGCTTGAAATCGCAAGTTTCAGGATCACTTCCGGACGTTTTTTCAGAGATCGAATGAGATAGCCGGCCATCTGCTCGGCGGCTTCTGCCACGAGCACCTTTTCGACCACTTCGACACCGGCGACACGCAGGATCGCATAGCCGTTGCCGGACACGCGTGGATCGGGGTCGCTCGCAGCTCCAACCACCCGCGCGACGCCGGCATTGACCAGTGCGCTGGCGCAAGGCGGGGTGCGGCCATGGTGGGCGCAGGGCTCCAGTGTGACATAGGCGGTGGCGCCGCGTGCGAGTTCGCCGGCCTCGGCCAGCGCCTCGGTCTCGGCATGCGGCCGACCGCCGACAGCGGTGACGCCGGTGCCGACGATCATCGGCCCGGCGCCGTCGTCGCGCACGATCAGCGTGCCGACGGAAGGGTTGGTCGAGGTCCGCCCGGCGTTTTTCCGCGACAGCCTCAGTGCCGCCGCCATGAAGCGGCGATCAAGAACCTCTTGCTCGGCTTGGCTGCGCCTTGCCATGCTCAGCCGGCGTCCTCTTCCTTGAGCTCGTCACCTTTAAGCTCACCCAGCACGTCGTGAAAATCCTTGGCCTCGCGGAAATTGCGATAGACCGAGGCAAAGCGCACATAGGCGACGTCGTCGAGCGACTTCAGCGCCTCCATGACCAGGCGGCCGACCTCGCCCGAGGCGACCTCGGTCTCGCCGGAGCTTTCGAGCTGGCGCACGATGCCGGTCACCGCGCGGTCGATGCGCTCCGGATCGACATTGCGCTTGCGCACCGCGATCTCGACCGAGCGCAGCAGCTTGTCGCGGTCGAACGGCACTTTGCGTCCGGACTTCTTCACCACAACGAGGTCGCGCAACTGCACCCGTTCGAAGGTGGTGAAGCGGCCGCCGCAATCGGGGCAGACGCGCCGCCTGCGGATCGCCGCGCCGTCTTCGGCGGGGCGCGAATCCTTCACCTGCGTATCTTCGGACTGGCAGTAGGGACAGCGCATGGGCAGCCTTGTGTTCGCGAATCTCGTGGAGCGAAAGGCTTAGAGGTTTTTGCCGCGATGGCAAAGTATCGGTCGCGCCTCAGAGATAGCGAGGCGCGAGGAAAATTGCCAGCATCAACGGCAATACCGGCCGATTACGGCGCGACGTCAGCAGTCGGGAACCCACATGACACGCCGAGGCTGCGATAGGCCTTGGTGAAGCCGTCCATCGATACGGTCGCGACCGGCGTGTCGGCGAATATGACGTCGAGCGCGCTGGCGCGGCGCATGACACGCAGCAGCGCCAGGCTGATCTCGGGCTTGTTGTTCAACATCCATTTTCCGCCGGCACCGGCCATGGCATCGACGGTCGCCTTGACCTTGCCGTTGCCATCGCCGAACACCGCCGGAATGTTCTCGCCAGTCGGCAAGTCCTTGTTCTTCATGGCGATGACGAGGGTCGGATAGCCATTGGGCGGCAGTGCATCACCATTCGAGATGGCAAGCGTGAGCGTGCCGCTGGTACCGCTCGCGTCGAGAAAGGCGGTCGAGGCGACGCAGGTTTTGCGCAGATCCTCACCGGTATCGATCTCGTCCACGGTGGTGGACCAGTTGCCGAAGGTTTCGGTCTTCGGTGCGGCCGGGGTGGGCGCAGACTGTGCCAGGGCGGCGGACGGCAAGCTGGTCAATGTGACCAGCACGCCAAGCGCGCCCAAGCCAGCGGCACTGAAAATCTGCATCATCGTCAACGCTCCTGTCCGGACTCCGTCCCCGCTGAAAAAGTGCTTCTCGTCCGCCGATAAAGGACGACACTTTGCGTGAGCTCAACCGAGATAGGGATAGAGCGGAAAACGATCCGTCAACGCGGCCACCTTCGCCTTCACCGCTGCTTCGACGGCTGCATTGCCCTCATCGGAATTCGCGGCCTTGAGCCCGTCCAGCACCTCGGCGATCAGCTTGCCGATCTCGCGGAACTCGGCCTGGCCGAAACCGCGCGTGGTGCCAGCCGGCGTGCCGAGGCGCACGCCCGAGGTGACGAACGGCTTTTCGGGATCGAAAGGAATGCCGTTCTTGTTGCAGGTGATGTTGGCACGGCCAAGCGCTGCCTCGGCACGCTTGCCGGTGGAGTTCTTCGGCCTGAGGTCAACGAGCATAAGATGGTTGTCGGTGCCGCCGGAGACGATGTCGAGGCCGGTTTCCTGCAGGCTGGAGGCCAGCGCCTTGGCGTTGGCGGCAACGCTCTCGGCATAGATCTTGAAGCTTGGCTTCAGCGCTTCGCCCAGGGCCACCGCCTTGGCGGCGATGACATGCATCAGCGGACCACCCTGCAGGCCTGGAAACACCGCCGAGTTCATCTTCTTGGCGATGTCCTCGTCATTGCACAGGATCATGCCGCCGCGCGGGCCACGCAGCGACTTGTGCGTGGTGGTGGTGACCACATGGGCGTATGGCAGCGGCGACGGATGCACGCCGCCGGCGACCAGGCCGGCGATGTGGGCCATGTCGACCATCAGATAGGCGCCGATCGAGTCGGCGATCTCGCGAAAACGCTTCCAGTCCCAGACGCGCGAATAGGCGGTGCCGCCGGCCAGGATCAGCTTCGGCCTGGTCTCGTGGGCGGTCTTCTCGATCGCGTCCATGTCGAGCAGGTGATCGTCCCTGCGAACGCCGTAGGAAACGACCTTGAACCATTTGCCACTCATGTTGACCGGCGAACCGTGCGTCAGGTGGCCACCAGAATTCAGGTCGAGCCCCATGAAGGTGTCGCCGGGCTGCAGCAGCGCCAAAAAGACCGCCTGGTTCATCTGGCTGCCGGAATTCGGCTGAACGTTGGCGAAGTTGCAGCCGAACAGTTTTTTGGCGCGCTCGATGGCCAGGTCCTCGGCCACGTCGACGAACTGGCACCCCCCATAGTAGCGCTTGCCTGGATAGCCCTCGGCGTATTTGTTGGTCATGACCGACCCCTGCGCTTCCAGAACGGCGCGGGAGACGATGTTTTCCGAAGCGATCAGCTCGATCTCGTGGCGCTGGCGGCCGAGTTCGTTGCGGATCGCGCCGAAAATCTCCGGATCGGCATCGGCAAGGGTGGTTTCGAAGAAGGATTCGAATTTGTTCGACACTGCCGCTGCTGTTGCCATGCTTGAGATCCTTGTCGTCCGGGGGGTCTGCCGCGCCATTAACACAGTTGCTTTCGCCCCGCCACGTTTGCGGCGCGAAATTTGCTGGTCGGATTGCGGCAGCGTGGCCAAAGAGCCACCTATTTCCTCGCCTGCCGGCCGTTCAGCAAGGCTTCGCGACGCCACCTGGGCCAGCAGAGGACTTTCACCTCCAAGTCATTGACCGGCTACCATCCCGGCCAAACGGTGCTTGCGCACCACGCGCGATGCCTGGCGCACATCAAAAAGGCCGCCTCGATGGCGGCCTTTCATCAATTCAATAACATCAATGGCTTAGAGCGCAGAGGTGATCTGCAGCTCGTTGGCTCCGTCGAGCCCGTAGATGTCGTCGCGGAACTGCACGACGCCAGTCCCCGTCGACCAGGCCGAGATGTAGAGGAAAAAGACCGGCACCGGATTGGTGACCTGCACCGGGATGTTCTCGCCGCTCTTGATCGACGCCTCGAAATGCTGGCGGCTCCAGCCCGGCGTGTCGCGCAGGATCCAGGTGACGAGGTCGCGCACGTTCTGGACGCGCACGCAGCCCGAGGAATCGAAGCGCATCATTTTGCCGAACAGGCTCTGCTGCGGCGTGTCGTGCATGTAGACGCCGTCCGGACTCGGGAAATTGATCTTGACCGAGGCCATCGCATTGCCGGCGCCCGGATCCTGGCGAAAGCGGTATTTCTCCGCGTCGTCGGTCGACCAGTCGACAGTCAGTGGATCGACCTCGCTGCCATCCGGTGCGAACAGCCGGATCTTGCTGTCCTTGAGATAGTTGGGGTCCTTCCGCATCAGCGGAATGATGTCCTTGCGCACGATCGAGACCGGCGCGTTCCAGTAAGGATTGACGATGATCTCGTTGATCTTGGAATCGACGATCGGCGTCTGGCGATCGATCTTGCCGACGACGGCGGTGTGGCGCAGCACGACGCGGTCGTTCTCGACCGCTTCGATCTGGGCGCCAGGGATATCGACCAATACATAGCGGTTGCCCAGCGTACCGGCGCGTTCGTTCAGCCGCTGCAGATTGGTCTGCAGTTGGCCAAGCCGGACCTGCGCCGAGACATTCATCGCCGCATAGCTATATTGGCCCAGGGTGCCGTCGGAAGGCAGTCCATGACGCGCCTGGAAGCGCTTGACCGCCGCATCGACATAGGAATCGAAGGCCTCTGAAAGGCCGGCGCTCTGCGCCAGGTCGCCCGAAACCATCAAGCGCCTGCGCAATGGCACCACGTCGGGATCGATGACGCCGAGTTGCAATTTCTTGGTGTCCGGGACCTGCTCCCAGCCTCCCTGCGCGACAATGTTCTGATACTGCGCGATAGCCTGCTCGGTGTACGCAACGGTCTGCAGGCTGACGATCGGCAGCGTCGAGGCCACCTTGCCGCCCTCGCTGGCGCGGGCGTCGAACTGGTCGTTCCAGTTGCCGCGGCCCGAGGATTTCAGGATGTCCGCGATCACGTCCTGCGCGCTGGCGCCACCGGCAACCATCGTTGCGGCCAACGCGGAGGCTCCGGAAAGGAAGAAACGGCGACTGGTTCTCATGTACGCTCCAGATAGTCCTGTAACAGTTTTTTCACCGGGCGATCCGCCCGCATGCTAGGCTTGGCCCACTCTAAGGTTGGCGCCCTTAACAATTAGCCAACCATGCCCCAATCGCTTCTGTGCGAGAACGCGCCGGGCGCGACGCGCCTTCACTGAGGCGGTTGGCGGGCAGACGAATTGGCTCGCGCCGCAACATCACCCGCATTCTCGCTTCCACCGGGAATATGGCGGCAACGTGACCCTGACCGCGATTTGGATCGGCTGGCCTCACGAAACGCAAAGACCGATGCTTTTCGGCACCGGTCTTTTGGATCGCTCCCCGACCGCGCCTGTGGCGCGGTTGCATGCGATGGACATGCTTTACATGCGATAGGCGATGGTGTCGTTCCAGAAGCGGTCGAGGCGCTGCAGGGCGCGGTTCATTTGCTTGAATTCTTCCGTGTTGATGCCGCCGACCTGCTCGATCGAGCCGACATGGCGCTCGTAGAGGCCGGCGACGACTTCCGCCACCTCACTGCCCTTCGGCGTCAGCGAGACCCGCACCGAACGGCGGTCGATGCGCGAGCGCTGGTGGTTGATGAAACCGAGATCGACCAGCTTCTTCAGATTGTAGGAGACGTTCGAGCCGAGATAATAGCCGCGCGAGCGCAACTCGCCGGCGGTCAGTTCCGAATTGCCGATATTGAAGAGCAGCAGCGCCTGGATGGCGTTGATATCGGAACGGCCGTTGCGGTCGAATTCGTCCTTGATCACGTCAAGCAGGCGGCGGTGCAGCCGTTCCACCAGCTGCAGCGATTCCATGTACAGCGAACGGATCGCCTCGCGGCGGTCATCGGATACGTTGGCGGTCTTCGCCGCCGGACGGGAATTGATCATTGTCTTTGCCTCTCGTTTGTCGCCTGGTGATTTTTTGTTTTTCACCTTGATCGCGACACTATCGAATACTCATAAAATTCGACTTAAACGCTAGGGCTAACAAGAGCTTACCGGTAATAGGTTTCGAAAGAGGCTTAACGAAGGGTCACCCGAACAAGGACGATTAACCTAAAGATTTAGCCAATGAATCCGGGCGGTAATTTGCCCGTCCAACCGGACGCGTAGGTTATTCTTGTTGAGCATCGATCCGATGCTCTATTGCCGGCTCCGGCGCTTCTGCATCCAGATCACCACGCGAAAGACGATGTAGAGCAGCGCCACCGCCGCATGCGAGGCGAGGATCAGCGGCCGGTGGCCGAAGAGCTCGGGAAAGCCGGCATGCATGACGGTCTCGGTCGCCGCGCAGATGAACCAGATCACCGGCCCCCAGGAGGCCAGCATCCACAGACCGGCTGCGGCGAAGGGAAAGAACACGGCGAGCGTCACCGCCGCCACCTGCCAATGCACCGGCATCAAGTCGAAGCGCCACAACGAGCCGGGATAGAAGCCGATCAGCCGGATCCAGTACAAAATCCCGAACAACAGACAGTAGGCTGAGATGACGCGCTGAAACCAGGCGAAGATGACCTCGACCGTCGAGGGCTGGAGCACGACGCGTCTCGACGTGACCTCGCTCACAGCTTGAGTTCCCGTTCGCCGAGCGGAGCGAAATAGGCATCGACGTCGGCAGCACCGACGTCGTCGATGCCTGCCGGCCGCCATTGCGGCGACGAGCCCTTGTCGATGATGGCGGCGCGGATGCCTTCGTAGAAATCGTGGCCGGCAAGCATGCGGTTGAGGATGCGGAACTCCATCCGCATGCACTCGTCCATCGACAGCGTCAGCCCGGCGCTGATCTCGCGCCAGGCAACATGCAGGCTGGTCGGCGAGCGGGTGCGGATCGTCGCCAGCGTCCTTGCCGCGAACGCGTCTGCGGGTGCGGCGCGCTCCAGGCTGCCGATGATGTCGCTCAGCGACGGCTGCGCGAAATGGCGAGCGATGGCTTCCAGTGTCGGACTGTCCGTTTCGCGCCGGGCCGGGACGGAAAAGCCGCGCAGCGCCGCTTCCGTGTCGCCTGTCGCAACCAGCCGGTCGAGAAAGCCGGCCTGGTCCTGCGCCTTGATCGCGTGCGTCGCCAGGCCCGACCACAAAGCGTCGCCATAGCGGATGCGGTTTCCGGTCAGGGCCAGATACATGCCGAAGCTGCCGCCGAGGCCCGGCAGCAGATGACTGGCGCCGACATCCGGGAAGAAGCCGATGCCGACTTCCGGCATGGCGAACTGGGCGTTCTCGGTCAGCAGCCGATACGAGCCATGGAAGGAGATGCCGACACCGCCGCCCATGACGATGCCATCGATCAGCGCGACATAGGGTTTTTCGAACCGCGCGATGCGGGCGTTCAGCCGGTATTCGTCGGCGAAGAAATCGACCGGCGGCTTTCCCGCCCGGCCGGCCTCGTAGATGTGGAGGATGTCGCCGCCGGCCGAAAACGCCCTGCCCTCGGCCTTGACGACGACAACATCGACGCCGTCGTCGCGCTCCCAGGCGCGCAGCGCCTTGTCGAGCGCCTTGACCATGCGATGGGTGACGGCATTGAGCGCCTGCGGCCGCGTCAGCGTGACGACGCCGGCGCTGCCCAGTCGTTCGAAGCGGATCTCGTTGCCGCCGCCAAAATCCATCGCCTGAAGAATCCCTCGCCCAATGCCGCCGGGACTGAAGTGCTAAAGCGTGGCGCATGGCTGCGTCAATGCCAAGGCGCAATCCTGTCGGGCAACAACGGTCGAGAACTCGTATACCGGTATCCAGCTTGTGCCTGGCACTATCGTGCCGCATTGGTCAGCGGCGGAGGCTCGTGTTAAAAGCCGCCAATCCGGAGTTTTGGCGATGAACAAATTCACCCCAGCAAAGCCTGCCGGCGCGCGCAGCGTCGACGAGATCACCGGCAGTCGCCGTTTGCGCCGCATGCGCAAGGCCGACTGGTCGCGCCGCCTCGTGCAGGAGAACCGGCTCTCCGTCGACGATCTGATCTGGCCGATCTTCGTCGTCGATGGGAACAATATCCGCGAACCGATCGCCGCCATGCCTGGTGTCTTCCGCCTGTCGCTCGACCTTGCCGTCAAGGAGGCCGAGCGCGCGGCAAAGCTCGGCATTCCGGCGATCGCCACCTTCCCCAATGTCGAGCTCGGCCTGCGCGACCAGACCGGCTCGCACATCCTCGATCCGGAAAACGTCATCAACCGCGCCACGCGCGCCATCAAGCGCGCAGTGCCCGAGATCGGCATCATCACCGATGCGGCGCTCGATCCCTTCACCTCGCACGGCCACGACGGCATCTTGCGTGACGGCATCATCGTCAACGACCAGACCGTGGAGCAGGTGACGGCGGCTGCCGTCATCCAGGCTTCTGCCGGCGCCGATATCATTGCCCCTTCCGACATGATGGACGGCCGCATCGGCGCGATCCGCGATGCGCTCGACGCCAATGGTTTTCAGGATGTGGCGATCATGTCCTACGCGACGAAATTCGCCTCCGCCTTCTACGGACCCTATCGCGAGGCGGTCGGCACCGCCGGCCTGCTCAAGGGCGATAAGAAGACCTACTATCTCGACCATGCCAATTCCGACGAGGCCGTGCGCGAGGCCGAGCAGGACCTCGCCGAGGGCGCCGACATGCTGATGGTCAAGCCCGGCCTGCCCTATCTCGACATCATCCGCAGGCTGAAGGACGAATTCCGGATGCCGACCTTCGCCTATCAGGTGTCGGGCGAATATTCGATGATCAAGGCGGCCGCCGCCAATGGCTGGATCGACGGCGACAAGGCGATGCTGGAATCGCTGCTCGCCTTCAAGCGCGCCGGCTGCGACGGCATTCTCACCTATTTCGCGCCTGAAGTGGCGGCGATGCTGAAGGGGTAAGCATCGTTTTGGGATTCTGCTGCAATCCGCTAGAATGGACCCATGAGCAGGGACGAGGTCATCGAACGGTTGCAGAGAAACGCAGATGCCATCAAAGGCATGGGCGCGACTTCGCTGTATCTGTTCGGGTCGGCAGCGCGGGACGATGCCCAGCCGGACAGCGATCTTGATCTGTTCATCGACTATGACCCGGCGCGGCGCTTTTCTCTGATGGACCTGGTCGGGATCAAGCAATTTCTGGAAGAGAAGATGTCAACGGAAATCGACATCACCACGCGTGACAGCCTTCATCCCATGTTGAAGGCCGAGATCGAACGATCGGCCGTGCGCGTATTCTGATGGCCGTCCGCCGGATCGAGCCTATCCTGGCCGAGATCATGGCGGCTTTGGATGGCATCAGCACTGCCACCGCCGGCAAGACTCTGGACGACTTTCGTGACGACTGGCTGCTTCGTCATGGCGTGGAGCGCGGCATCGAGATTATTTCCGAAGCCACCCGACACATCCCGGACGACTTGCTCGCTCTTGCTCCAGAAATTCCCTGGAAACAGATTCGTGGAATTGGCAACGTTTTGCGTCACGAATACCACAAGACTTCCGACGCCATCGTCTGGACCGTAGTGACAGACAGTCTGTCGCCGCTCCGCCTAGCTGTTGAGCGCATACTCGAGGCGTCGCGGCGCAAGTAGCTGCTGCAACTACCCCTTCTTTGCGAGCCAAACGAGCCGCTTTCTGCTCGGCAGCGAAATACTGCTTGCAAAACGCAATCGGTCTAGATAGAAACAACTGCTTGCATTTCACAACTGGATTAGAGGGAGGTCCTCATGTCAAAGCTTCGCGTCAACGCTTTCACCGTATCTATCGACGGCTTCGGCGCCGGTCCCGACCAGGACCTGAAAGAGCCGCTGGGCGTCGGCGGGGAAGCCCTGCACACATGGATGTTCGGCACCCGAAGCTTCCGCAACATGTCCGGCGAAGATGGCGGGACCACGGATACCGACGACGCGTTCGTAACGCGCAGCTTCGAAAACACCGGCGCGTGGATCATGGGCCGCAACATGTTCGGACCGATCCGCGGCGCTTGGCCCGATGACACCTGGAAGGGCTGGTGGGGAGACAATCCGCCCTACCATGTGCCGGTTTTCGTACTCACCCACCATCCGCAGGAACCTATCGTCATGGAGGGCGGCACGACTTTCCATTTCGTGACCAACGGCATTCACTCGGCGCTGGAAAAGGCAAAAGCCGCGGCTGACGGCAAGGATGTCCGGCTCGGCGGCGGCGTCGCCACGATCCGGCAATATCTGAGGGAAAAGCTCATCGACGACATGCATCTGGCGATATCGCCGATGCTGCTCGGCTCAGGCGAGAACCTTTTTGCCGGCATCGACATGGTCAAACTCGGCTACCGCTGCAGCGAGCAGGTGGGCACGCCGAATGCCATGCATGTCACCATCGAGCGGGCGTGAGCCTGGTTAAGTTCCCCCTTCTCCCCTTGTGGGAGAAGGGGGCCGAGCGAAGCTCGGTCGGATGAGACACATCGCCCGGCGCCGGGCGCCATCGTAGATGAAAGGTGCGCGGGCCGCTTCTCTGGTATATCGGCTTTGGACGCGCGAGCATCCGAGGCCGACACCCATTGTTGCTAGCGAGCACGCGATGAGACTGGCCCGCGCTGCTTTTAGGTATCATCGATTGTCGCCGCCGGGAACCCGGCGAGCACGTATGGCAGGCTCTGCTTTCCCGTCGCAGCGCAGCTCGCCCGTCCACCCGAACTGAGGAGAGGAAGCATGGTGGACGTTGTCATCGACTGTTGCGCGGGTCTTGATGTGCACCAGGGCACGATCGTGGCCTGCGTGTTGGGCGGCAAGAGCAACCGGGGGAGCAGAAGCCGCCCCGGCAAGACGATCAGGACCTTTGGCACGACGCGTGAGAAACTGCAGTCGCTTGTAGCATGGCTGAAGGCAGAAGAAGTCACCCATGCGTGCATGGAGGGGAGCGGGGTCTACTGGATGCCGGTCTTTGCCGCGCTGGAGGCGAGCGAGGCGGTCGCGCCGATCGTGGTGAACGCCAGCCACATTAAGAACGTGCCCGGCCGCAAGACCGACGTGAAGGATGCCGAGTGGCTTGCCCATCTGGTCCGCCTGGGCCTGGTGCGCAACAGCTTCGTGCCGGACAGGCCGTTCCGCGAGCTGCGCGAGCTCACGCGCTATCGGCGCAGCCTCGTCGAGACCCAGGCGTCGGAGCGGCAGCGGCTGATCAAGCTGCTGGAAGGCGCCGGCATCAAGCTGGCCGGCGTGCTCAGTGACGTGTTCGGTGTCAGCGGCCGGGCCATCGTGCGGGCGCTGATTGCCGGCACCCATACGCCGCAGCAAATGGCAGCGCTCGCCCGCGGCACAGCGCGCAAGAAGTATGCAGCCCTTGTTAAGGCCCTCGATGTGCGGCTCGAAGGTCATCAGCGCCTGATGCTGGAATGCCAGCTGCAGCGGGTCGAGAGGGCCGAGGCCGACATCGCCGCGCTTGACGTCGAGATCGATCGCCGCCTCGATCCCTATGCCGAGCACATGGCGGCCTTGCTGCGTGTGCCTGGCATCGACCGCGTGGTGGCCATCAGCGTGATCGCCGAGATCGGCATCGACGTCTCGATGTTCCCGACCGCTGCTCATCTTGCCGCCTGGGCCGGCGTCTGTCCGGGCAACCATCAGAGCGCCGGCAAGAGCAAGCCGACCAAAGCGCGCAAGGGCAATCGCCATCTCAAGACCGCCCTGTGCAATGCCGCCATCAGCGCCTCAAAGAAGACCGGCAGCTATTACAAGGCCAAATACCACAAGCTCAAGGCCCGCCGTGGCGGCGGCAAGGCCGCGCTTGCCCTCGCCCACAAGCTCCTGCTGGCCGTCTATCACGTGCTGCGCGGCTCACCCTTCCGCGATCTCGGCGAGACCTATCTCGACAAAATCAACGTCAAGCGATCCGCCGCCCGCCACGTCAAGTACCTCGAAAAGCTTGGTTTCTCCGTTAAAATCGAGCCCTTGGCCCAAGCCGCTATCTAATTGAAATGAAACAAAGTTTGAGGTTAGTTCATGGCAGGGTGTTCCAGCTTGGCGCACACCTACGTTCAAATCGGGCGCACAGCGCCAGGATCACCAGCGCCTCATTTCTTCCAACACCCCTCTTCCGTCTCGGCGCTGCGCGCCGATCCACCTTCTCCCACAAGGGGAGAAGGAAGAGGCGCGCTCCTCAATACTTCTCCGGAACATACAGCTCGCGCGGTAGCACCTGGCGCTCGTATTCTGGATTGAAGACGCGATCGGGCAGCGTGATCTCTTCGTGCGGCACTTCCTCATAAGGCATTTGCTTGAGGAGATGATCGATGCAGTTCAGCCGCGCCCGCTTCTTGTCGTTGCCCTCGACGATGAACCAGGGGGCTTCGGGAATGTTGGTGCGGGCGAAGGTCTCTTCCTTGGCCTTGGTATACTGTTCCCAGCGCACGCGCGACTGCAGGTCCATCGGCGACAGCTTCCACTGCTTCATCGGATCATGGATGCGCATCTGAAAGCGCATCTGCTGCTCCTCGTCGGTGATGGAGAACCAGTATTTGACCAGGGTGATGCCGGAGCGGACCAGCATGCGCTCGAACTCCGGCACGTCGCGAAAAAACTCCTCGACCTGGTCCGGCTCGGCGAAGCCCATCACACGTTCGACGCCGGAGCGGTTATACCAGGAGCGGTCGAACAGCACGATCTCGCCGCCTGCCGGCAGATGCGGCACGTAGCGCTGAAAATACCATTGCGATTTCTCGCGCTCGGTCGGCGCAGGAAGTGCGACGACGCGGCAGATGCGCGGATTGAGCCGCTGGGTGATGCGCTTGATGACGCCCCCCTTGCCGGCCGAATCGCGGCCCTCGAAAACCACCACCAGCTTCTTCCTGGTGTAAGCCACCCAGGACTGCAGCTTGATCAATTCGGATTGCAGCGTGATCAGGTCGCGAAAATATTGCGGGCGATCCATCGAGGGCGGATGCGCGTTCTTGTAGATCCTGGCGATTTCCAGCGACAGCGCCGGTTCCGACATCTCCAGCTCGTAGTCCTCGTCGAGCGTGTCGGCGAGTTCCGCTTCCAGCCAGTCCCTGGCGGGAGAATTCTGTTTTGCTTCGGTCATTTATGCTGCTCCGCGTGCACGCCCGCGTCGGCCTCGGCCTGCCGGCCGAGATCGGACACCTTGAGCCGACTTGCATATAGGCCGGCAATGACGGTTTTATTGCAGCCGGCCCGCACGCCGGTCGCCCAACTCCGCGAGATGTGATCGATCAGCCTGCCTGGCACGCACGACAAGCGGCTCGAATTGTCCTACAAATGCCAGGTTTCCCCGAGCAACCTTCAAAGCACCCTTTTCAACGCAATCGCGAGGATCTGACATGGAATACCGCACACTCGGCCGTTCCGGGCTGAAGGTTTCGACGCTGACCATGGGCACCATGACTTTTGGCGGCGCTGGCGCATTTTCGGCGGTCGGCAAGACCGATCTCGACGAGGCACGCCGGATGATCGACCTCTGCATCGATGCCGGCATCAATCTCATCGACACCGCCAATGTCTATTCGAACGGGCTTTCGGAAGAGATCATCGGCGAAGCGCTCGGCGGCAAACGCAAGGGCGATGTGCTGATCGCCTCCAAGGCGCGCATGCGGATCGGCGACGGTCCCAACGATGAGGGCCTGTCGCGCTATCATCTGATCCGCGAGTGCGAGAAGAGCCTGAAGCGCCTCAGGACCGACGTCATCGACATCTATTTCCTGCACGAATGGGACGGCACGACGCCGCTCGAAGAGACCATCGCCGCGCTCGACACGCTCGTCAGCCAGGGCAAGATCCGCTATGTCGGCTGCTCCAACTATTCCGGCTGGCAAGTGATGAAGGCGCTGGGGATCAGCGACCGCCAGCACCAGCCGCGCTTCGTCACCCAGCAAATCCACTACACGCTGGAAGCGCGCGAAGCCGAATATGAACTGCTGCCGATCTCGGTCGACCAGGGGCTTGGCGTGCTGGTATGGAGCCCGCTCGCCGGTGGACTGCTGTCCGGCAAATACCACCGCGACCAGGCCACCGCCCGCCAGATCAGCGGCTGGACCGAACCGCCGATCCGCGACGAGGACCGGCTGTGGCGGATCGTAGACGTGCTTTCCCATATTGGCGAGAACCATGGCGTTTCGGCGGCGCAGGTGGCGCTTGCCTGGCTGCTCGGCCGGCCCGCGGTCAGTTCGCTGGTGATCGGCGGACGGACCGAAGTGCAGTTCAAGGACAATATCGCCGCAGCCGGCCTGGTGCTGACCAGCGATGAGCGCGCACGCCTCGACGCTGTGAGCCGCCCGCCCGTTCTCTACCCCTATTGGCACCAGCAATTCACGGCAAAAGACCGGTTTGGTCCGGCCGATCTGGTTCTTGACCGGGAGGACATCTGACAACGATCCGGATCAGCTCGAAGTCGCCGCGGGCTTAGCCTGAAATAAAACGCCAGACCTCGGGATCAGGCTCGATCTGGCCGCTGAGCACGAAATATTTGTAGAGCACGAGCAAGCAGATCGCCTGCTCGGCCCGCTCGTCGGCGAACTTGCGGCAATAGGCGTTGGCGGCGGCAACGATGCGTTCGGCCTCAGTCGGATGCCGTTCGAGATATTGCACCCGCTCGGCAAGATCCGTGAAATCGGGTTCGAGCGGCACATAGTGAACACCAGCCACGAGTTCGCTTTCGGCGAACCATGTCTCATATGTCGGCGGTGGCATCAGGCACAGCGAATTCGAACTCATGACCCATTTCAAGTTGGTCGCCACATCGTTGCCTTCGAGCGAAATGATGTAGCGACAGCGCCGCTGCTGGTCGATGCTCAGATAAGACTTGCGATATTCCGGCGCTGCCGTCGGTTTGGGCGTTCCGACATCGCAAAAGGGCAGATCGCGCGCAACCTCCAGAAGCAAGGTCCTTATCGGGTTGTTGAGCTCGCCGCGCCACACCGCAACCGGAAGCTTGTCCGCGAAGGCTACATCGTCGGCGGGCATGTGAAAGTGGCGGAACTTGTTGAGCTTGAACAGCACCCCGTTGCTGTTGTCGCCGGCGATCGGCCGATCCTTGACGATCGACGGTATCGCAGGCACGTCGACGACGTCGCCGAATTCGAGATCGATGCGCAAATCGGGATCGAAGTAGCGGGTAAATTCCTTCAGATCGTAGTAATACATGCTCCGGCCTCTCGGTAGCCGGCTGACCGGCACGGCCCCGCCGCTCGGCGCGAAAGCGTCCTGCAATCTGTTGTAGCAGTTGAGACGCGCCCGGACCGATCCGTCCGAAAGCCTGGCCTGATCGAGCAACCCGGCGAGCCTGCGGCGGAACAGCGCCTGCGGTGCGATATCGCGCACGGCATTGCGCGCATAGTAGAATAGCTTCTGTGCGTTTCTTTGAAGGGTGGCCATCGGTCACTTGGTGAAAAATCGGCTTGTGATTTGCCCCCGGTCCCTCCTACACCATTGTGCCGGCTATCTTGCAAGCCACGGAACCGTGTTCAGCCGGCCTGCCTGGCTGTCCATGGAGCCGATCGCTCTTTGCGGTGTTGTGTTTGTAGCCCAATGCTCCTAGGCAGGGCTAAGAACCTTTGGGATTGTGAAAGGAAGAGATATGGCGCGAGCACCGAATTACGGCCAGGAACGCAAGGAACGCGACCGGCAGAAGGCTGCCAAGAAGGCGGAAAAGCAAGCGGCCAAGGTTGCAGCCAAGGAACGTTCGAAGCCGGAAGACGAGACCACGTCCGAGACCGAAACGGAAACCGCAGAGTAAACTGCAGGGCAATCGCTTCATAGTGACGGCGAGAAGGGAACTGGCCGCAACTTTGGCGCGCTTTCTGCAACGCCGGAGATTGGCGAAACCCTTGGTGCAGGCCGCTTTCTCCCGTCCGGTGAGAAATGCCCGGTCCACCCTCCGCAGCTGCTGCGGAGGACGGGCAGGGCAAGAGGGGCAGCGCAAGCTGAAGCGATTGCCCCTTAGTAAAAGCGCACCCGGCCCGCGAGGCGGATCAGATCAGATTTCGCTGCGTCTTCAGACCGGCGCCTTGTCGCTGACGAAAACGTTCACTTCGCGGGCGGCGGCGATGAAGGCACGCCTTGCGATCATTGCCGGTTTGTCGCCGGCCAGCGCATCATGGCAGGCCTGCAGCGCTTCGCGATGCTTTGGACTGCGCTTGCCGGGCCAGTTGTTGAGGAGGTAGTCGGAAGCCTCGCGGGCTGTGCGCAAGAGCTGAGTGGTTCCCGCCGCGCCCTTGACGGTCACGGGTGTTTCAAATCGGTTGTTTTCCATCGCCGCTCTTACGCCATCGCCGCTCGCGAAGCGAGCGCGAAAGTGGTTGCCACCGCAATCACGCCGCGAAGCTGCTAATCCCCTGGCAGGCAGGCCGCGCCAGTTCTTGTGCAATGATGCCGTCGAGAGGCTGCCGGACAGGACAGACATGCCGCAAGACCCTGCCACCCAAGGCGCCCACAATATCCATTGGCGCCGCAATCTCGCCGTGTGCTTTGCCGGCTCGTTCAGCACGCTTGTCGCCATGACTCTGCTGTTGCCCTTCCTGCCGCTTTACGTCGAGCAGCTGGGCGCCGAGGGCCACGCGGCTGTTGTGCAGTGGTCCGGCATCGCCTATGGCGCGACCTTCTTCGCCGCCGCGCTGGTCGCGCCGCTGTGGGGACGGCTTGGCGACCGCTACGGCCGCAAGCTGATGCTGGTGCGCGCCAGTTTCGGCATGGCCGTCTGCATGTCGCTGACCGGCATGGTGGAAACCGTCTGGCAATTGGTGCTGCTACGCCTGCTGATTGGTTTCGCCGGTGGCTATTCCTCGGGCTCGACCATTCTCGTCGCCATGCATACGCCGAAGGAACGGTCGGGCTGGGCGCTCGGCGTGCTGTCGGCCGGCATCACCGGCGGCGCTCTCGTCGGTCCCTTGCTCGGCGGCGCGCTGCCGCCCTTGATCGGCATCCGCGCCACCTTCCTGCTCGCCGGCGGCGTCATTTTCCTGGCGTTCCTGGCAACTACTTTTCTCATCAAGGAGGACCCTCGCCCGGCAGCCGACAAATCGGCATCGACTGAGAATCTGAAAGGCGGATGGTCGCAAATCCCGGACAAGCGCCCGGTCGTCGCGATGCTGGTGACCGGCATGCTGCTGAGCTTCGCCACCATGTCGATCGAGCCGATCATCGCGGTCTATGTGCAGCAGATCATCGAGGACCAAAGCCGGGTCACGCTGATGTCCGGCGTGGTCATGTCGGCGGCGGCACTTGGGGCCATCCTGTCGGCCTCGCGTCTCGGCAAGCTCGCCGACCGCGTTGGCCACTGGAACGTCATCGTTGCGGCGCTGGCCGTTTCGGCGCTGCTGCTGATCCCGCAGGCTTTCGTCACCCAGGGCTGGCAGCTCGTCGGCCTGCGTTTCCTGATGGGACTGGCGCTTGGCGGCCTCCTGCCATGCATCACCAGCGTCATCCGCCATAATGTTCCGGACGGCGTCGGCGGCAATGTGCTCGGTCTGTCGATCTCGGCGCAGTATGTCGGACAGGTTGCCGGGCCGCTGCTCGGCGGCTTCGTCGGCGGTCATTTCGGCATGCGCGCGGTGTTTCTCGGCACATCCGCGCTGATGGCGGGTGGAGCGGCGTATAATTGGCTGGTCCAGTCGCGCCGCGCACGCGACATGCTGGTGCAGGCGGGCAAATCCTGACACCGTTTGCGGGCCACTTCACGGAGTCCAAGAAATGAGCACAACCGACCACCCAGCAAGCGGCATCGGCCGCATCCTCGTTTTCGCCGGCGGCCTGTGCGGCGCGGCCGGTGTGGCGCTTTCTGCCGCGGCGGCACATCTGGGCGGCGCTTTCGTCGGCACGGTCGCGTCCTTCCTGCTCATGCATGCACCGGTCTTCCTTGCCGTCGGCCTCGTCGGCGCAAACCGGATCATGCGAACCGCAAGCCTTATTCTTCTCGTCGGGCTCGTCTTGTTCTGCGGCGATCTGCTTGCCCGCGACTTCCTCGGCTCGCGGCTTTTTTCGATGTCGGCGCCGATCGGCGGCACCTTGCTCATCGCCGGCTGGCTGGCGGTTGCGGCCTCGGCGCTGAAGCGCCCGCGCTCCTGAGGCGGCCGGATTCGGCTTCCGCCAAACGACGGTCAGTCAGACGATGGCCACTTTTGCCGGCGCTTTGGCCGGACCGGCAGGTCGCGATTGCGTGCCGCCGGCTTGGCCAGTCGCCGCCGCTCCGGCCTGTCGATGGCCGGCGAGATGCCCCAATAGTTGCGATAGATCTCTTCGAACAGATGATTGATCGGGTGCATGGCTTGGTTTCCTTTTCGATTTGAGATTTGAATCGATCCAATCGACAGGCATGAAAAAGTGCTGCCGATCAGTTCCGCCTGCGCTCCACAAGAAAGCGAAGATCGCGGATCCACGGGCCGGCGCTGCCGCGGCCTGTCCGGGTCGCCGGCTTCGAATTTATGCTCCAGTCGTTGCGATAGACGTCTTCGAACAGATAATTGACGGGGTGCATGGCTCGCTCCTTGCTGAATCGATCCAATGACGACACTCAATTGGATCGATTCAAAACTAGGCTTGGACCGCGCCGATGTCAAGCAAAATTTGAATCGATCCAACAAAGGTGCTAGATAGCAGGCTGGAGGCAGAAAAATGGCATCATCCAGCGAAAGCAATACCAGACCCATCCGGCTGGCCGACATCGCCAAGGCCGCCGGGGTGTCGCACGGCACCGCCTCCAACGTCTTCAGCCGTCCCGAGATCGTGCGCGAGGAAGTCCGCGAACGGGTCAAGGCGGCGGCCGAGGCGATGGGCTATGCCGGTCCCGACCCCAAGGGCCGGCTGCTGCGCGCCGGCAAGGTCAACGCGATCGGCGTCGCCACGACCGAGCCGCTGTCCTATTTCTTCGATGATCCCTTTGCCCGCGCGATGATGGCCGGCATTTCCGACGCCTGTGACGCCACCGGCGCGGGAATAGCGCTGGTATCGGCCGGCAACCAGGAAAAACTTGCCTGGAACATCCAGAGCGCGCTGGTCGACGGCTTCATCCTGTTCTGCATCGAGGGCGGCTCACGGCTTGTCGAACTGACGCGCGAACGCAAACTCCCCTTTGTCGCGCTTGAGCTCGGCTTCGACGACGACACCGTTTCGGCAATCGGCGTCGACAATGTCGCCGGCGCCCGCCTGGCGGCGCAGCATCTCGCCGAGCTTGGCCATCGGCGCTTTGCCGTGCTGGCGCTGCCCTTCGCCGACGGCAGCACCGGCCTTGTCTCGCCGGAGAAGGTCCGGACGGCCCTTTACACCGGCACGCGCGATCGCCTCGTCGGCTATTTCGAGGCGTTTTCCCGATATGGTGTCGATACCGCCGGGATACCGGTATACGAGACCGAAAACGACGAAGCCAGCACAAGGGCCGGCCTCGAAACGATCTTCGCCTCGGCAGCGCAGCCGACCGCCATCCTGGCGATGTCGGACCGGATCGCCATGGTCGCGATCGAATGGTTGGCCGCGCGTGGCATTGCGGTTCCCGGCGACGTCTCCGTAGTCGGCTTCGACGGCGTGCCTGACGCCGCACTTTGCGATCCTCCGCTGACCACGGTCGCGCAGCCAATCGCCGAGATCGGCCGCCGGGCAGCGCGAACGATCCTCGATTTCGACGGCACGGTGCGGCGCGAGACGCTTGGCGTCGAGCTTGTCGTCAGGGCATCTTCGGGACCGCCGCCCAAGGCAGCCTGAGCCCGGTCGTCAAATTAATTTAATACGTGGCGCGGTTTCCTGCGCCTGGCCAGTGTTCTTGCCCCGCCCGCAGGGAGCGCGAGGTGACCCCCCGCGTGTACAAGCCTCGGTCAGGGCCCGGACCTTTGGGCTCGTCACCCACAGCCAGCGCGACCGTAGCGCGACCGATCCGGCACCGCTGCCTCCCCGCCCTTTTTGTCCCGATTACTATCCGGACTAGGGCGGGATGCATTCGAATTGAACTTGGGATCCCGCTCTATCTATTTGTTTTAGCCGCATTTCTGAGACGCCAAGTGATTCCACTCGGCTGCAAAAATCTCTAGGGGTTGCTAGTTGCCATGCCGCCCACGCCGAAGGACGCATGGATCGGCGGCGCCTGGCTGCGGACCGGCTTGCTGTTGCCGCCAATAGAAGACAGCCATTCGAGATAATAGGCGAGCGCGAACTGCATGGCGATGCCGGCGGCGATCAGCAGGCTGTCATAGGCAAATCCGCCCGGGTTGATCAGCTTCATCACCTGCGCCGCCATGGCGATCAGCGTGCCGGCGATGAAAATCGGCAGCGATCGCTTGCCCAATATGGCGAGCGGATGATCGCGGCTGGTGCGGAAGAGGTTGGAGACAGAAGGAAACGCCACGATCAGATAGCTCACCGCCAGGATGTGCAGCAGCCTCGGCAGCGACAAGAAGGTCTTGTCGAAGCCGGTCAGCACTACGGGCAGGTTCAGCCACGACACGTGCCCCCATAGCGGGCTGTGCACCCAGACCAACGCCGTCGCGACATAGGCCGCCGACGCGCCGACCAGCCAGCGATTGACCGGAATGACGCCGCCGCGCCTGATGTGCAGCATGCTCGCCAGGCCGATGTTGAAGAGGAACTGCCACGACAGCGGATTGAGGAACCAGAAGCCGGGCTCCGGATAATTTGGCGGGGCGATTTGGTAAATCCCGGCAACCAGCCACAGAGTTCCGGACAGGGCGAGCGCCGTGAAAGGCCGGTAGCTGATGAACAGCAGGAAGGTTGGCGCCATCAGCAGCAGCACCGCATAGACCGGCAGGATATTGTTGTAGCCAAGCTGATGGCCAAGCATGACGATGCCGACCAGCACATGTTGCGGGTCCCTGATCAATGGCTCGATGTTGATCAGGGTCAGCATGTCCGGCCGCTTCGCGAACATCGCCGCCGCGCAGAAGATGGCCAGCACCGCCATCGTCGTGACGATGTGGGCGACATAGAGCACTCCGGCGCGGCGCCACAATTTCAGTGTCGCCAGGAGCCGGTCTCCGGACTGGAATTTTGCGCCGTAGGCGAGCGCGACGGACATGCCGGAGATCAGCACGAAGGCCTCGGCGGCATCCGAAAAACCGAAATTCTTGTAGGTCAGGGTTTCGAAAACCGTGCCCGGGACATGATCGACGAATATGATCAGCAGAGCGAGAGCGCGGAACACATCGATGCGCGTATCGCGCTCCGGGATACGCGGCCCGCGATCCGGTGAAATTGGCATGGTCATCGATAAAAGGCCTCAAAGCTGGTTGTTCATGCCGCGATCGATGCGACCGCCGGACGCACCGCTTCGATTCCTCCCGCAGGAGCGTATCGGCAAACAAACGGACTGAAATGCGCCCGGTTCAATCAACTTTGAAGGAGCTCGAAAATATTCCGTTTTGAAGCCGGCAAATGAATAAAAACCACACGAAATCAAAAGGATGCAATATGGCCGAAAAACCTCCGGAAGACGGCTTTTTGCGGCGCGAGCTGCCGTTTTTCTACCGACTTTACCGGCCCGTGGATGCAAGCGGCGAATGCCTTTTCCTGCTGCACGGATCCGGCGTCGACGAGACGACGCTGGTGGCGCTGGCGCGGCAAACCGCACCGCGCGCCGTGCTGGTGACGGTGCGTGGCCGTATCGCCCAGGAGGACGGTTTCCGCTGGTTCGCGCGGATCACGCCGACGCGCTTCGAACAGGACAGTATCCGCACCGAGGCCGACGCTTTCGCCGGCTTCATCACCGCGGCCGCGAAGCGCCATGGTCTCGATCTCGCTCGGACGAGTTTCCTCGGCTATTCAAACGGCGCCAATCTGGTTTCGAGCGTGATGCTTTTGCATTCCGGCCGCATCGAACGGGCAGCGTTGCTGCGCCCGATGGCGGTGCTCGACGACGTGCCCCCGGCCGATCTGTCCAAAGCGCGCGTGCTGATCATCGCCGGCGCAGATGACCTGACCTACGCGCCCTTCGCGCCGGCGTTGGTCGCATTGTTCGAATCGCATGGCGCCGCGGTCGAGGCCCACACCATCGGCTCCGGCCATGAAATCGGCGACCGGGATGCTGAAATCGTCAGGCAGTGGCTGGCGGGCCCGGCAGCCGCCATCGCGCAGGCGAATTGATGAGTCCGTCGCCCTATGCCCGCCCCATCCGGTTCCAGGCATCCAGCCCGGCGATCTTGTAGGCTTCGGCCAGCGTCGGATAGTTGAAGGTGTTGTTGACGAAGAAATCGACGGTGCCACCGAGATTGATCACCGCCTGGCCGATATGGATCAGTTCGGTTGCGCCCTCGCCGACGATATGCGCGCCGAGCAACCGGCGTGTTTCGATCGAGAACAGAAGCTTCAGGAAGCCGGTGTTGACGCCCATAATATGGCCGCGCGAGGTTTCGCGGAAGCGCGCCACGCCGACCTCATAGGCGCCGCCGCCCTCGCGCACCTGCTCCTCGGACTTGCCGACGGTCGAGATTTCCGGCACGGCGTAGATGCCGTAGGGAAAGGTTTCCGGCGGCGGTGGCAACGGCACGCCGAAGGCATGGCAGGCGGCCACCCTGCCCTGCTCCATCGAGGTCGAGGCGAGGCTCGGAAAGCCGATGACGTCACCGGCGGCATAGATGTTCGGCGCACTGGTCCGGAAGCTCTGCGGGTCGACCTTGATGCGGCCCCGGGAGTCGGCCTCGATGCCGACCACATCGAGGCCGAGCGCGCCGACATTGCCGGTGCGCCCCGCCGCATAAAGCACCATCTCCGAGCGTATGCTGCGGCCGTCGGCAAGCGTCACCTCGGCATAGTCGGGTTTCGAGGCGATCTCCTTGATCGCACTGCCGAGCCGGATCGTCATGCCGCGGTCGCGCATCTGATGGATGAAATCGTCGACGATCTCACGGTCGACGAAATCGAGGATGCTGTCGCGCGGCTCGACCAGCGTCACCGGCACGTCGAGCGCCGAAAAGATCGTCGCGTATTCGACGCCGATGACGCCGGCGCCGATCACCGTCAGCGTCCGCGGCAGGCGCTCGAGTTCCAGCATTTCGTCGCTGTCGAAGACACGGATCTTGTCGAAGGGCACGTCGCGCGGCCGGTGCGGGCGGGTGCCGACCGCGATCAGCGCATGCGCAAAACCGACCTCGCTGTAGTCGCCGGTGTCCGTCGTCAGGCTGGCTCTGTTGGGACCGAGAAACTTGACTGTGGCGCGCGCGCTCTTGACCGTGTTGCGCATGAACTGGTGCTGCAGCACCTCGACCTCGTGATCGAGCGTCTTGTGCAGGCGTTCGATCAGATCACCGACCGATATATCCTGCTTGACCCGGTAGCCGCGCCCGTAGAAGCCGCGCTCGCGCCAGCCCGAGAGGTTGAGCACGGTTTCCCGCAGGGTCTTCGACGGGATGGTGCCGGTATGCACGGACACGCCGCCAAGGCGCCGGCCCCTGTCGGCCACCAGCACGGATTTGCCGAGCTTGGCCGACTGCACCGCGGCGCGGCGCCCTGAGGGCCCGCTGCCGATGACCAGCATGTCGTAGTCCATATTGGCCCTGTCCCTCGCCCCTTGGGCGCATTTGCCGTATTTGTTGCGCTGCAGCAAACTAACGTCATCCGTGCTGCAAATTCAACCGATCCAGTCTACATTCGGCGTTGCCTCCGGTAGCAGGGACGAAAAAAGGCTCGATCTTGATTCCGCCGCAGGACTTCACCATTTCAACACCAGGCGGTCCGCACCCTATGCCGGGCCTGATTGCGAGGAAATGACATGAACGCGCGCGTTCTCGACGGCGAAATCAGCAGGCTCGATGATGTCAGGGCCTATGATGGCGTGCGCACGCGGCGTGTCCTCGCCTTCATCATCGATTATTGCATCGTCGCGCTGCTCACCATTCCGTTCGCGATCCTGGTGTTCTTCCTCGGGATTTTGACGCTTGGCCTTGGCTGGATGCTGTTTTCCATCCTCGTGCCGGTCGTCGCCATCCTCTACATCTGGAACACGCTCGGCAGCGCCGACCAGGCCACGACAGGCATGAAGATGATGGGGATCCGGCTCGACCGTCTGGACGGCACCCGCATCGACGGGCTGACGGCGGTGGTGCATTCGGTTCTGTTCTGGGCCGGCAACGTCATCCTGACGCCGCTGGTCCTTCTGGTGTCGCTGTTTGCCGACCGCAAGCGCACGCTGCACGACCTGCTGCTCGGCACGGTGGTCAGCCGCAGTGACCGCTGAAACAGCTTTTCACCAGTCCCAGCGAGCATTTATGTGCAAAGTGAAGGCGTCCGGTAGCCACACTTTCACAATCCTGTTGAATTTTTCGCCGTGCGCGCCAAAGGTATGATGATTCGCAGGAGTGTTTCCAAGGGTCGATGACGCAGCATCCAACCCAGTCGCCGCAGTTCTTCCTGACCGCGCCGTCGCCATGCCCGTATCTTGAGGGCCAGTTCGAGCGCAAGGTGTTCACGCATCTGGTCGGCGACAAGGCATCGGAGATGAACGACCTGTTGACGCAAGGCGGCTTCCGGCGATCGCAGAACATCGCTTACCGGCCGGCCTGCGAGACTTGCCGCGCCTGCGTTTCGGTGCGCATCCTGGCGCAGGAATTCACTGCCAGCCGCAATATGAAGCGGGTGATACAGCACAATTCAGACCTCATCGGCGCGATGCACGACGCGCAACCGTCGACCGAGCAGTATTCGCTGTTCCGCAGCTATCTCGATGCCCGCCATCGCCGCGGCGGCATGTCCGACATGACGGTGCTCGACTACGCCATGATGGTCGAGGACACGCATGTCGACACCAAGGTCATCGAATACCGGCGCCGCGGCCCCGACAGCTTTATCACCGGCAAGGGCCAGGGCGAGCTGATCGCAGTCGCACTCACCGACAAGATGGCCGATGGCCTGTCGATGGTCTATTCCTACTTCAACCCGGACTTCGAGGACCGCTCGCTCGGCACCTTCATGATCCTCGACCACATCGCTCGCGCCAGGGCGATGGGCTTGCCCCATGTCTATCTTGGCTACTGGGTCAACGGCTCGCGCAAGATGAACTATAAGATGCGCTTCATGCCGCAGGAGCATCTCGGCCCGAAGGGCTGGGAACGCTACGACCACGAAGCGGTTTCGCGCTGATCCGCTCTTTCGCCAACCATCCTTAAACTGCTTCAAGGAGGATGCTTCTGGTTTTCGGCTGCCTGGCTGAAACGCCAGACGCTGGGCCAATTTTGCGCCTGCCTCCAAATTCATTGCGGGAACTGCCATGTCGTCTCACAACGATCATCAAAAAGGCCTTCTCATCACCGCCATCGGCGGGCTGACGTTGACCATCGACATTCCATTGATCCGGCTCGCCGACGGCGGCGCATGGACGATCCTCCTGCTGCGCACCGGCACCACCCTGGTCGCGGCGCTGATCATCTGGGCTGTGTGGCGCTCGCTGAGCCGTAACGCGCCCCAGCTCATCCCCGGCTGGTCAGGGCTCGTCGTCGCCCTGTGCTACGGCCTGACCTCGGTTACCTTCGTCATCAGTATCTATCACACCACGACCGCCAATCTGGTCTTCATCCTGGCCTTCAACGCCGTGTTCGCGGCGCTGCTGTCCTGGCTGTTCCTGAAGGAGCAGCCGCGACTGGTCACCGTGATCGCGATGCTGGTCATGATCGTCGGCGTCGCGATCATCGTCGGCGATTCGATCGGCACCGGCCACCTGTTCGGTGATCTCATGGCGTTGTGCTCGGCTTTCTTCATTGCGCTGGCCATCACCATCTCGCGCGCCAGCGGCAAGGACATGGGGTTCACTTCGCTGATCGGCGTGATCCTGCCCCTGGCCGTCGCGGTGTTCATGGTTTCGGGCGAAGGGTTCCAGGTGAACGCGCCGTGGTGGATCATCTTCAACGGCGCCGTCATCATGCCGATCTCGTTCTTCTGCCTCGCCAACGGACCGAAATATATTTCGGGACCGGAAGTGGCGATGTTCTATCTGCTCGAAACCGTGCTGGCGCCGGTCTGGATGTGGATGATCTTTGCCGAGACGCCGTCGCGCAACAGCCTGATCGGCGGCGCGATCCTGATCGTCACGCTGGTTGTCCATTCGCTATGGCAGCTGCTTGAGGGGCGAAAACGCCGCGCCAGCCTTGCAGTCCGTCACCCGGCCTGAGACTTCTTCTCGGCAACGATTTCGATTTGCGGCGGCGCCCCTTCGAGTTCCGCCGGCGCTGCGGGGGCAAGCTCGTCCGCCAATTCCACCTCGCGCAGCCATTCGCGCCAGATCGCGACCAGCAACGCCATCAGCACCGGACCGATGAACAGGCCAAGAAAGCCCATCGTCTTGACGCCGCCGACCAGGCCGAAAAAGGTCGGCAGGAACGGCAGCTTTATCGGGCCGCCGACCAGCTTCGGCCGCAATGTCTTGTCGACGATGAACAGTTCGACGCTTCCCCAGATGAATAGCGCCAAACCGGCCATCGGCGAGCCGCTGGCGGCGAGATAGATCGAAACAAGCGTGAAGGACAGCGGTGCGCCGCCGGGGATCAGCGCCATGATGCCGGTCAGGGCGCCCAGCGTCACCGGCGACGGCACGCCGGCCAGCCAGTAGGCCACGCCCAGCACCACCCCCTCGCCGATGGCGATAATGGTCATGCCGGTCACCGTCGAGGAAATCGTCGCCGGCACGACGCGTGAAATCCGCTCCCACCTGGTCGGCAGGATGCGTTCGCCGAGACGGTCGACCTGGCCGGCGAAATGCTCGCCGTCGCGATAGGCAAAGAACAGCGCGATCATCATGAACAGCAGCGCCAGCAGAAGGCCGAAGGCGCTGCCGCCGGCGGCCAGCACGCCGCGGTAGATGCTGCCGATGTTGGCGCCGCTGATCAGCTGGATCAGTTCGCCGATGCCGCCGGGATGGCCGAGATTGCGCGTCCACTGCTCGTTCAGCCAGTCGCCGACCACCGGCAGCGTGGCGATCCAGTGCGGCGTCACCGCGCCATGGCGGTTGGTCTCGATCGCCCAGCCAACCCATTCGCGGACTTCGTTGCTGGCGTAGGCGCCGGCGAGCGCGATCGGAACCACCAGGAAGGTCAGGATGAACAGGATCGCCAATGTCGCGGCGACCGTGCGGTTGCCGCCGACGGCAGCAAGCAACCGCCGATAGAGCGGCCAGCTGGCAAAGGCGATGACCAGAGCAGCCAGCACCGGGACCAGGAAACCATGAAAGAAATAGACCCCGGCGGCAACGATCAGCACCAGCAGCCACCGCGCCGCCGACAGCGGCGGAATGACCGCGGATCTAACCGGCGTCGACAGGCCGAACAGGCGCTGCTGCCCTTCCGGCTTCCGAACCCTCGTTTCCTTCAAGTGCCCATTTCTCCCAAACGTGTCCGCGCTCTATGTAGCGATGCTTATGCACCATGATAGTGCAGCAATCGTGACGACATTCCAAATGCTGCTAATCTCCCCCCTCGAGGGGGAGACGTCGCCGAAGGCGACAGAGGGGGTCGGAACGTTCAGACGCGACCCCTTACCATGAACCGAGGAGGCTGGCGCTTCATGCGCGGGGCCCCCCTCTGGCCTGCCGGCCATCTCCCCCTCAAGGGGGGAGATTACCTACCCGAATTTCCCCGTCCTCGGGAATCCCTTCGGCACCATGCGTCCAGCCGAGGCTCGGGCGCCGATCCATTCGACTAGCTCTTCACGTGATTTGATGAAGGTGCGGTCGGCAGAATCCTGCCAGGAGAGACCGCTTGCGAGCGTGAAGGTCTTGAGGTCGAGGACGCCGCCATCCTTGTATTTCTGCAGGCGAACGCCCTTGCCGCGCCCCATCTCGGGGATTTCGGCGAGCGGGAAGACCAGCATCTTGCGGTTCTCGCCGACGATGGCGAGATGGTCGCCGCCGACCGGCATGCAGCGCTGGGCCTCGTCGGGCGCCTTGACGTTCATCACCTGCTTGCCCTTGCGGGTGTTGGCGACGACTTCCTCTTCCGGCACGATGAAGCCGTTACCGTCGTGCGACACCAGCAGCAGCTTGCGCCTGGGATCATGGACAAAGGCGGTGACGATGTCCTGGTCGTTGTCCATGTCGACGATGATGCGGATCGGTTCGCCATGGCCGCGCCCGCCCGGCAGCCGGTCGGCGCCGATCGTGTAGAACTTGCCGCCGGTGGTGAAGACCAGCACCTTGTCGGTGGTCTGGGCGTGGAAGGCGAGCTTGAGGCTGTCGCCCTCCTTGAAAGTCAGCAACGAATGGTCGGTCAGGTGACCTTTCATCGCCCTGAGCCAGCCCTTTTCCGAAACGACCACGGTGACCGGCTCGCGCTCGATCATGGCATGGGCGATGTCGGTCAGGTCATGTTCGGGGGCGTCGGCAAACTGGGTCCGGCGCTTGCCGAGCGCGGTCTCCGGTCCGAATTTCTCGCGGATGCTGGAGACTTCCCACTTGATCGTCGACCACTGCCTGGCATTGGACGCGAGTAGCGTCTCGATCTGCTTCTTCTCGGTGGTGAGACCGTCGAATTCCTTGCGGATCTCGAATTCCTCGAGCTTGCGCAGGGCGCGCAGCCGCATATTGAGGATGGCTTCGGCCTGGTTGTCGGTGAGCGACCAGCGCGCCATCATCACTTGCTTGGGCTCGTCCTCCTCGCGGATGATCCTGATCACCTCGTCGATGTTAAGATAGGCGATCAGATAGCCGGCGAGGATCTCCAGCCGCCTTTCGATCTCGCCCAGGCGGTGCCTGGAGCGGCGGATCAGCACCTCGCGGCGGTGCTCCAGCCATTCCTTGAGCACGCCTTTCAGCGACAGCACGTTGGGTATCTTGCCGCGCGACAGGACATTCATGTTGAGCGGAAAGCGGCTTTCGAGCTCGGTCAGCTTGAACAGCGATTCCATCAGGATGCCGGGATCGACCGAACGGCTCTTCGGCACCAGCACGACGCGGACGTCTTCGGCGCTCTCGTCGCGGATGTCCTCGAGCAGCGGCAATTTGCGCGCCATCAGCAGCTCGGCGATCTTTTCGATCAGCCGCGCCTTCTGGACGCCATAGGGGATTTCGGTGACGACGATGCTCCAGGTGCCCCTGCCCTGGTCCTCCTGGCTCCATTTCGCCCTGACGCGGAAACCACCGCGACCGGTCTCGTAGGCTTCGAGGATCGAAGCGCGGCTGTCGACGATGATGCCGCCGGTCGGGAAATCCGGGCCTTGGACGAAATCCATCAACGTCGTCACCGGCGCATCGGGGTGCTCGATCAGATGCAGGGCAGCGTCGCAGAGCTCGGCGGCATTGTGCGGCGGGATCGAGGTCGCCATGCCGACGGCAATGCCGGACGAGCCGTTGGCGAGCAGGTTGGGGAAGGCGCCGGGCAGCACGACCGGCTCCTCGTCCTCCTCATTGTAGGTTGGCCGGTAGTCGACCGCATCTTCGGTGATGCCGGACAGCAGCTCGGTCGCCACGTCGGTCATGCGCGCTTCGGTGTAGCGCATGGCGGCGGCGTTATCGCCGTCGATATTGCCGAAATTGCCCTGGCCGTCGACCAAGGGATAGCGCATCGAAAAATCCTGCGCCAGCCGCACCAGCGCGTCGTAGATCGACTGGTCGCCATGCGGATGGAACTTGCCCATCACCTCGCCGACGATGCGGGCGCATTTGGCGAAGCCCTGGTCGGGGTTGAGCCTGAGCAGCCGCATGGCATGCATGATGCGGCGATGGACCGGCTTCAGCCCGTCGCGCACATCCGGCAGCGCCCGGTGCATGATGGTCGACAGCGCATAGGCGAGATAGCGCTCTTCCAGCGCTTTCTTCAGATCGATCGGCTCGATATTGTCGCCACCGCCATCGCCAGGCGGCAAAAGCCTTTTTCCCATAGGCTGGGACTAGCCGAGCGGGTGATTCGCGGCAAGAGGCGCCTGAATGGGGCAGCCTCTTGCGCAATACGAACTGGACGCCAGCAACATCACTCGGTTACATCCCGCTTCTATGGCAATGGATCGGATTTGCCTTTCGCCGTGGTTTTCGACCATTGTGCGGCGGAAGCGCCTTTTTCCCGTCCAGTTCGTCACGGAAGGGTGACGGCGCAACAAATTGAAAAATCTTCAGCACACTCTCAGGGAACCGCGATGACGATCAGACGCTCGACACTCAACAAACTCGCTTTTTCGACCTTGCTGCTGACGCTGCCGCTGAATGCGGCCCTCGCGCAGGATGCGGCGGTCGCCGACCGGCTGAAGGCGGCTCTCGCCGCGCAGGGTGTCGACATCTCCTGGACCGGGGTGACGGGCGATGCCTCCAGCATGGTGCTGCAGGGCGTGGCCCTCAAACCGGCGGCCGAAAAGGAAGCGCTCAGGATCGGCGACATCAAGCTCGAAGGCGTGACCGAAGCCAATGGCGGTTATGAAATCGAAACCGTCTCGACTTCGGCATTCCAGCACAGCGAAAACGGCGTCACGCTCGACCTCAGCCCCTTCATCATCCACGACATGACGGTTCCGGCCGACGGCGCAACAGGCCCGCTCGGTTCAATGATGATGTATGAATCGGCCGAGCTCGACAACATGACGGTCAAGGTCGCCGACAAGACCGCCTTCTCGATGGACGGGCTCGCCATCGAAATCACCCCCCCAGCCGACGGCAAGGCGATGGCGTTTTCCGGCACCACGGAAAAGTTCAATGCCGACCTGACGCTGGTCGAGGACCCGAAGTCCAAGGACGTGATCAACGCGCTCGGCTACCAGAACATCACCGGAAACCTTGCCATGGAGGGCGCCTGGCAGCCTGCGGACGGCAAGATGGAGCTGTCGAAATACGACATCTCCGTCGACAATGCCGGAACGCTCGGCATGACCTTCGGTTTCGGCGGCTACACGCTCGACGTCATCAAGTCGCTGCAGGAGATGCAGAAGAAGATGGCGGCGCAGCCCGAAGGCGCCGACAATTCGGCGCAAGGCATGGCCATGCTTGGCGTTTTGCAGCAGCTTTCGTTCAACAGCGCTTCGATCCGCTTTGACGACGATTCTCTGACCAACAAGGTGCTGGACTATGTCGGCAAGCAGCAAGGCATGTCCGGCAAGGACGTCGCCAACCAGGCCAAGGCGGTCGTGCCTTTCGGCATGGCGCAGCTCAACAATCCGGAATTGACGGCGCAGGTGTCGGCTGCGGTCGGCAAATATCTCGACGATCCGCAGAGCATTGAGATCCTGGCCGAGCCACCGGCAGCGGTGCCGTTCGCGCTGATCATGGCAGGCGCCATGTCCAACCCGGCGGACCTGACGAAGACGCTTGGCGTGACGGTCAAGGCGAACGAAGACTGATTGGGGCGGGGCGTCAGCGCCGCCCCTCATCCGCCTGCCGGCACCTTCTCCCCGTATAGTGACGGGGAGAAGGGAGACGCCCGCGACGTTGGCGCCCATCTTGCAACGCTGGCAGTTGGCGAAATCATTCGTGACAGTGTCTTTCTCCCCGTCACTATACCGGGAGAAATGCCCTGCAAGGCAATGAGGGGCAGCGCAAAACGACAGCGTTTAGAGTCGGTTGCGGGAGGTTTTTAACCCTCTTTCTTGGTCACGGCGACGCGCAGCGACAATTCGCGAAGCTGTTGCGGGCTGGCTTCCGCCGGCGCGCTCATCAGCAGATCATAGGCCTGCTGGTTCATCGGGAACATCGTCACTTCACGCAGGTTCCTGGCGCCGACCAGCAGCATGACGACGCGGTCGATGCCGGCCGCCATGCCGCCATGCGGCGGTGCGCCGTACTGGAAGGCGCGGTAGAGGCCGCCGAAGCGCTCCTCGACCGTCTCGCGATTGAGCCCGACAGTCTCGAATGCCTTGACCATGGTTTCCGGCAGATGGTTGCGGATGCCTCCGCTAGCGATCTCGAAACCATTGCAGACCATGTCATACTGGAACGCTTTGATGCCGAGCAGATCCTCGCCGTTGAGCGCATCGATGCCGCCCTGCGGCATCGAGAACGGGTTGTGGGCGAAATCGATTTTTTTCTCGTCCTCGTTCCATTCGAAGAAGGGAAAGTCGACGATCCAGCATAGTTCGAAACGGTCGCGATCGACCAGGTTCAGCTCGTCGCCGGCGCGGGTGCGCGCCGCGCCCGCGAACGAGACGAACTTTTTCGGGTCGCCCGCGACGAAGAAGGCGGCGTCACCATCGGCAAGCCCGAGTTGGAGGCGGATTGCCTCGGTGCGCTCCTCGCCGATGTTCTTGGCGAGCGGACCGGCGCCTTCGAGCTTCTCGCCCTCCTTGCGCCAGAAGATATAGCCGAGGCCCGGCTGGCCCTCGCCTTGCGCCCAGGAATTCATGCGGTCGCAGAAAGCGCGGGAACCACCGGTCCTGGCCGGAATGGCCCAGACCTCGGCCTTCGGGTCGTTTGCAAGGATGTTGGCGAACACCTTGAAGCCGGACTCGCGGAAATGTTCGGAGACTGCCTGCATCTCGATCGGGTTGCGCAGGTCCGGCTTGTCAGTGCCGTATTTGCGCATGGCGACGTCATAGGCGATGCGCGGAAACTCCTGCGTCACCGGCTTGCCGGCGGCAAAGGTCTCGAACACGCCCCGCATCACCGGCTCCATGGTCGCCAGAATGTCGTCCTGCTCGACGAAGCTCATTTCCAGGTCGAGTTGGTAGAATTCGCCCGGCAGCCGGTCGGCGCGCGGGTCCTCGTCGCGGAAGCAAGGCGCTATCTGGAAGTAACGGTCGAAGCCCGACACCATGATCAATTGCTTGTATATCTGCGGCGCCTGCGGCAGCGCGTAAAAGGTGCCGGGATGGATACGTGACGGCACCAGGAAATCACGCGCGCCTTCGGGCGACGAAGCGGTCAGGATCGGCGTCGAGAATTCGGTGAAGCCGACCTCGCCCATGCGCTTGCGCATCTCGGCGATGATCTTCGTGCGCGCCACGATGTTCTTGTGCAGCGTGTCGCGGCGCAAATCGAGGAAGCGGTATTTGAGACGGATGTCCTCGGGATAGTCCGGCTCGCCGAACACCGGCAGCGGCAGTTCCTTGGCCGCCGACAGCACTTCGATCTCGCGCGCGAAAACCTCGATTTCGCCGGTCGGCAAATTGGCGTTCGCGGTCTCGGCCAGACGGGCCTTGACCTCGCCGTCGACGCGGACGACCCATTCGCCGCGCACGGTCTCGGCAATCTTGAAAGCCGGCGAATCCGGGTCGGCGACGATCTGCGTCAGGCCATAGTGGTCGCGCAAATCGATGAACAGCAGGCCGCCATGATCGCGTACGCGATGCACCCAGCCCGAAAGGCGAACGGAAGAGCCGACGTCGCTTTTCCTCAACTGGGCACAGGTATGGCTGCGGTAACGATGCATTGTCATGGGTAAGTCCGGATGTCTGATTGCGGCCAAGGCATGATGGCCCAGCCCGAAAATTTGCGCGAAAAGCACATGAGAGGCCGCCTTTGTCAAGGCAGGCGTCGCCCGGGCAGCATCTTGATTCGAACTTCGGCTTCGTCCGTGGCTGTGTGAAAACTCCGCACCACAGTCAAAGTGTAGAATTTCCTCCGCCTGATCGTGATCAGCGTGGCCGAGCCGTGTACAATGGCCGTCACATTGGCGGGAGGACTACCATGCGCATTCGCACATTGACTGTCCTGGTGATGCTGCTTGTCGGCACCTGCGCATTTGCACACGCACAGACAAAGCCGATGTCCATCGAGGTGTTTCCTTTCGAATTGGAAGACAAGAGCGCTGGCGCAGGCATAATTCCGCCGGATGAACATGATAGGCGCTATCTGTCCGAGTCGGCACAAATGGCGAAGGACATGCTCTCCCAGTCAGGGCGTTTTACAGTGCTTGATGTGCCAGCCGGGGATGAGCAGCCGGTGGCGCCGCACGGACTGCGCAATTGCGGCGGCTGTGAAAGCAAGATCGCCAAAGAGCACGGCGCGTCTCTTGCCTTGCTGGGCGTCGTAACGCGCGTCAGCCGAACAGAGCATACGATGTTCATTCGCATCCTCGACGCTGATACCGGGCAACCTGTTTCGCAGGGTTTTACCGATCTGCGGATGGGTGCGAATTATGCGTGGCCCCGCTCCGTCAAATGGCTGATGACAAACAGAATTCTTCGGTAGGGCGGCAAGCCACCCGAGTGCGCCATCGGCAGCGCGAAGGATTCCCAGCTAAAATCAAACTGATACGTTGATAGCCGGCGCTGGCCTGCTAACCGCCGGCAATTGCCGCTGGCATTGGCGTGGGCGATGGTTCAAGAAGGATCAACCACAGGCCCTCCTTCATGTCCTCCATGCGCCCGCTGATCCCGCTTCTTATTGCCGCCGGCATCCTGCTCGGCGGCAACGGCCTGCAGAGCACCTTGATCGCATTGCGCGGGGCGCAGGAGGGGTTTTCGGCCTCGACCATCGGCCTGATGGGGACGTTCTATTTCGCCGGCTTCCTGCTCGGCTGCCTCGCCGTCACCCACATCATGAAGGCCGTCGGCCATGTCCGCGCGTTTTCCGCGCTGGCGGCGATCGCTTCGGCCGGGACATTGCTTTTGGTGCTGGTCGTCGACCCGGTCATGTGGTGCGCGTTGCGTCTCGCCGGCGGCTTCTGCTTCGCCGGCCTGTTCACCATCATGGAAGCCTGGCTCAATTCCGGGGCCGCCAACAAGGACCGCGCGCGGGTGCTGGCCATCTACCGGATGGTCGACATCGGTTCGGTCACCGGCGCACAGTTCCTGATCCCGATCGTCGGCGCCGGCGGTTTCGCCATCTTCGCCGTCATGTCGATCATGATCACGCTCTCGCTGGTGCCGGTGTCGCTCGGCGATCGCTCCAATCCGACCCCGCCCGAAGACGTCAAGCTCGACCTCGCCCGCGTCTGGCGGATCTCGCCGCTCGGCTGCTTCGGCTGCATTGCCGTCGGCGTCACCAATAGCGCTTTTCGCACCTTGTCGCCGGTCTATGCCGAACAGATCGGCATGTCGGTCACCGACGTCGTCACCTTCGTCAGCGTCGGCATATTCGGCGGCGCCATCATCCAGTATCCGCTCGGCTATCTGTCCGACCGCTGGGACCGGCGTTCGGTGCTGCTGATAACGACGTGCTGCGCGCTGCTGGCGTCGCTGGCGCTGGTGTTCTGGGCGCGCAGCGATCCGTCCCTCAACTTCGTGATCGTCTTCATCTTCGGCTGCTTCGCCATGCCGCTCTATTCGCTGTCGGCGGCGCACTCCAACGACCGCGCCGACAAGGGCGAGTTCGTGCTGATCAACGCGGCGCTGATGCTGTTCTATTCCTTCGGCGCCATTGGCGGGCCGTTCGCCGCCTCGACGGCGATGCAGTATTTCGGGCCAAGCGCGCTGTTCGTGTTCACCGCCACCGTCTACGCCATCTTCGTCGTGGTCATCCTGTACCGGATGCAGGTGCGATCGGGCGTGCCGGCCGGCCATCGCAGCCGTTTCATCGGCCTTTTGCGCACATCGACGGTGTTCGCCCGGCTGGCCAAGCGCAACGATGATTCCGATGGGCCTGCCAGGCAATGATGACGGCCCGCCAGGTCTTGAAACCCGGACAGCGGCTTGACGAAAGCCCGCGCGGCTGAAATTGAAGGAGACCTTACACTTTGCCAAAAGCGATTTGATGCACGTCATCACTACCCAAAAAGAACTCGAGACCGCTCTCGCCGCGTTCGAAAAGTCGGATTTCGTCACCGTCGACACCGAATTCATTCGCGAGACGACCTTTTGGCCGATTCTCTGCCTGATCCAGATGGCAGCACCCGGGGTGACAGCGCTGATCGATCCGCTGTCACCCGATATCGACCTGAAGCCGTTCTTCAGGCTGATGGCCAACGAGGCGGTCGTCAAAGTCTTCCATGCGGCACGCCAGGACATCGAAATCATCGTTCATCTCGGCGATCTGGTGCCGCATCCGGTGTTCGACACCCAGGTGGCGGCGATGGTTTGCGGCTTCGGCGACAGCGTCTCCTATGACCAACTCGTCCAGAAGGTCACCGGCGCCCGGCTCGACAAGTCCTCACGTTTCACCGACTGGCGCCACCGGCCGCTTTCCGAAAAACAGCTCGACTACGCGCTTGCCGACGTCACCCATCTGATCGAGGTCTACCAGCACCTCAGCGCCGAGTTGGTGCGGGAAAACCGCGCCCACTGGCTGAACGAGGAGATGGACGTGCTGACCGCCCGCGAAACCTATGATCCGCATCCGGAGGACGCCTGGAAGCGGCTGAAGATGCGGCTGCGCAAGCCGCAGGAGCTGGCGATCGTGCAAGCGGTGGCGGCGTGGCGCGAGCGTGAGGCGCGCGAACGCGACGTGCCGCGCGGCCGGGTGCTCAAGGACGACGCCATCTACGAGGTGGCGCAGCAGGCGCCGCGCGATGCGGCAGCACTCGGCAAGCTGCGCACCACGCCGAAAGGCTGGGAACGCTCGGCGACGGCAACGGCGCTGCTTGGCGCGGTCAACAGCGCGCTTGCCTTGCCCAGGGAAGAGATGCCGAAGCTGCCGAAGAGTTTTCAGCCGCCCGAAGGCTCCAATGCCGCCGCTGAATTGCTGAAAGTGCTGTTGCGGATCGTCGCCGAAAAGGAGGGCGTCGCTTCGAAGGTGCTGGCCTCAAGCGACGACATCGACCGCATCGCCGCCGAGGGCGAGGACGCCGACGTGCCGGCCTTGCAAGGCTGGCGACGCGCCGTGTTCGGCGAGGCGGCGCTCAAACTGGTGCGCGGCGAGCTCGCCATCAAGTTCGACAAGCGCAAGATCGCGCTGTTCGATTTGTAGCATTCGCCAGACTTTCTCCCCTTGTGGGAGAAGGGCAGTCAGCGCTGTTTCTGAGCGGCCAGGTGGAAAACCGCGATGACGATCACCGGTATCGCCAGAAGCGCGAATTTGATGACGATCAGCGCCGAGGCGAAGGACAGCGAGTCCGGATTGGCCGACAGGAAATCGGAGAGCATGCGGGCCACCGCGATGTTCTGCGCATAATCGGCAAGCGTGTAGGGCAGCACCAGGACGAGCGCGAACAGCGACTGGAGCTGGGCGGACAGAGCCCGGAAGTTCTTCAGCCGTCGCCCGGCGGCAAGGATCAGGCTGACCAATGTCAGCGACAGCAGCGCCGGGAACAGCAGGTCGAAGGTCAGGTAGTGCCAGACCAGGATGATCTCGCTGCCGCGACGCCCGAGTGCCGTCAGCCAGGCCATGCCCTCGTCCGGGGTGAACCCGGCAAAGCGCAAATCGAGCGACGGCAGGCCGCCGCTCAGCTGGCGGAAATAGAGGAACTCCATCACCGTCATGGCGACGAAAACCCCCGCGCAGACAAAACAGAGCGCGGCAGCGTGGCGCGACAGCCGCAGCATCATTGCCGTCAGGCTTCGTGCGAACTGGTTAGGCTCCGCCGGGGTAATTCGGGCTTTCGCGGGTGATCGTGACGTCATGGGCGTGGCTTTCACGAAGTCCGGCGTTGGATATGCGTACAAAGGTGGCGCGGTCGCGGAAATCGGCAAGGTCGCGCCCGCCGACATAACCCATAGCGGCTTTCAGGCCGCCGGCAAGCTGGTGCAGCACGCCGGACACAGGTCCTTTGTAAGGCACCTGCCCTTCGATGCCTTCCGGCACCAGTTTCAGCGTGTCGCGAACCTCGGCCTGGAAATAGCGGTCGGCGGAGCCACGCGCCATGGCGCCGACCGAGCCCATGCCGCGATAGGCTTTGAACGAGCGGCCCTGGTGCAGATAGACTTCGCCCGGGCTCTCGTCGGTGCCGGCCAGCAGCGACCCGATCATGGCGGCACTGGCGCCGGCGGCGAGCGCCTTGGCGAGATCGCCGGAATATTTTATGCCGCCATCGGCGATGACCGAGACGCCCGATTTCTGCGCCGTCTCGACCGCCGACATGATCGCAGAAAGCTGCGGCATGCCGACGCCGGCGACGATGCGGGTGGTGCAGATGGAACCCGGCCCGATGCCGACCTTGACGGCATCGGCGCCGGCATCGATCAACGCCAGCGTGCCTTCTGAAGTGGCGACGTTGCCGGCCAGGATGCGGACCGAATTGGACAGTTTCTTGGCCCGCGTCACCGCATCGAGCACGCGTTGCGAGTGACCATGCGCGGTGTCGATCACCAAAAGGTCGACGCCGGCATCGATGAGCCGCTCGGCGCGCTCAAAACCGTCATCGCCGACGCTGGTGGCGGCCGCCGCGCGCAAGCGCCCCTGCACGTCCTTGGTGGCGTGCGGGTTGAGCTGCGACTTCTCGATGTCCTTGACGGTGATCAATCCGACGCAATTGCCGCCGCTATCGACCACGACCAGCTTCTCGATGCGATGCTGGTGCAGGAGCCGCTTGGCCTCGTCCTGATCGACGTTCTCCTTGACCGTGATCAGGTTCTCACGGGTCATCAGCTCGTAGACTTTCTGGGCCGGGTCGGAGGCGAAGCGCACGTCGCGATTGGTCAGGATGCCGACCAGCCGTCCGACCGTGTGCCCGCCAGCGCCGCCATTCTCGACCACCGGAATGCCCGAGATGCTATAGGTGCGCATCAGCCCCAGGGCGTCGGCGAGCGTCGCATCGGGGCCAATGGTGACGGGGTTCACCACCATGCCGGACTCGAATTTCTTGACTTGCCGCACCTGCTCGGCCTGTTCGGCCGGCGAGAAATTGCGGTGGATGACGCCAATGCCGCCGGCCTGGGCCATGGCGATGGCGAGACGCGCCTCGGTGACGGTATCCATGGCGGCGGACAGGATCGGCACGTTGAGGTCGATGTCGCCGGCAATGCGGGTGCGGATATCGGTTTCGCCGGGCATGACCTCGGAATGACCCGGCTGCAGCAGCACATCGTCAAAGGTCAGCGCCAATGCGCCCGTGGACGTTTCGATAATCTTTGCCATGGCCAGCCCTCGGAATGCATGAAAAGCGCTGGACCGGGTGGACAGCGCCGACTCGTCTTCTTCCCTTTCAGGATTGGCGCTGGCTCGTAACACGTCCCGTCGCCGTTGAAAAGCCGATTGCTTGTGCACGACCGGGCCGCGAACTCAGCTTAACGCCTTTCGCGGTGACGGATGGCGACCGGCATTCACCGCTGCTCTGCTCTGATTGACTGTTGCCTGGGCAGGCCGGCGGGCAATCGCTTCAGGTTTGCGCCGCCCCTCACCTGCCTGCCGGCATCCTCTCCCCGTATAGTGACGGGAAGAGGGACGCCTTCGCAAAGGATTTCGCCAATCTCCAGCGTCGCAGAAAGAACGCCGAGGTTCCGGACAGCCCCTTCTCCCCGTCACTATACGGGGAGAAGTGCCCGGCAGGGCGATGAGGGGCGGTGCCGACGTCGAGAATTGGCTGATTTGCGCCAGCGACCCGCCGCCGAGGCGGTTTTTTATTTGGGCGCCATTCTTTGCCGGCTTCGAGCATGCCCGCTGCGCGGTCGCACAAATGTGACAGCAAGTTAAGGCGACATCCAACGCAACCCGTGGTAACCGCCCTGCCTGTCGGCTTGCCCCGGTCGGCAACAATCGAATCCGGACGCGCTCCATGAACCGCACCATTCCGCTTATCCTGGCGGTCGCCCTTTTCATGGAAAACATGGATTCGACCGTTATCGCAACGTCGCTGCCGGCGATCGCCGTCGACCTCCAGACCAGCCCGGTGGCGCTCAAGCTGGCGCTGACCGCCTATCTGGTGTCGCTGGCGGTGTTCATTCCGATCAGCGGCTGGATGGCCGACCATTTTGGCGCCAAGGCCGTGTTTCGCGCCGCAATCGCCGTGTTCATCGTCGGTTCGGTCGCTTGCGCGGTGTCGAATTCGCTGCCGGCCTTCGTGGTCTCACGCTTCCTTCAAGGCATTGGCGGCGCCATGATGACGCCGGTGGGACGGCTGGTGCTGGTGCGCGCCACGCCGAAGAGCGAGCTCGTCGCCGCGATGTCGTGGCTGACCGTTCCGGCATTGCTCGGGCCGCTCGTCGGGCCGCCGGTCGGCGGTTTCATCACCACCTATTTCAGCTGGCACTGGATCTTCCTGATCAATGTGCCGATCGGGCTGATCGGCATCTGGCTGGCCACGCGCTTCCTGCCGGAGACCGAAGCGGCGCCGACGCCGCCGCTCGATTTCATCGGCTTCGTGCTCAGCGGGCTGGCAGCATCGGGCATCGTTTTCGGCCTGTCGGTGGTCAGCCTGCCGGCATTGCCGCCGATTGCCGGCTTCCTCACCGTGGCTGTCGGGCTGGTTTCAGCCGTGCTTTACCTCCTGCATGCGCGCCGCGCCAAAAATCCGCTGCTGGCGCTCGAACTGTTCCGCAACCAGGTGTTCCGCGCCTCGGTCCTCGGCGGCGGGCTGTTCCGCATCGGCATCGGCGCCGTACCCTTCCTTTTGCCGCTGATGTTCCAGATCGGCTTCGGGCTGACGCCGTTCCAGTCGGGAATGATCACCTTCGTGGCGGCGATCGGCGCCATCGGCATGAAATTCGTCACCGCGCTGATCTTCCGGGTCGCCGGCTTCCGCCGCGTGCTGATCTTCGGCTCGCTGATCGCGGCGGCGTCGATTGCCATCAACGGCCTGCTGACGCCCGAGACGCCCTATCTGCTGATCCTCGCCATCTTGCTCGCCGGCGGCTTCATCCGCTCGATGTTCTTCACCGGCATCAACGCGCTTGCCTATGCCGAGATTTCGACCGCCGACACCAGCAGGGCAACGCCGATCGCCGCAGTGTTCCAGCAGCTGTCGATCGCGCTCGGCGTGGCGCTGGCCGGCGGCGTCCTGGAAGTGTCGACGACAATCCATGGCGGGGCGCTGACGCTGAGCGACTTCCACGTCGCGTTCTTCATTGTCGCGGCGGTGTCGGCCGCTGCATCGCTGTCATTCATGCGGCTGGCGCCCGATGCCGGCAACGCCGTATCGGGACATGGCGGGCTGACGGCGCCGAAGACGCTGGGGGTGTCTGGTCCGCAGGGCGGTTGAGGGCGGGCGGTGCAGAACCTTTTGGTGCCGGCGGGACAGCGCCCCCCTCTGGCCTGCCGGCCATCTCCCCCTCAAGGAGGGAGATTGGCAGCTTCGCCGCTCCGCGTACTCTTGCACCGTTGAAGGTTTGCGAAGACCGCGATGACGTCCGATCTCCCCCTTGAGGGGGAGATGTCCGGCAGGACAGAGGGGGGTGCTGTCCCGCCAGCGTTAAAAAGCTGAGGCAGCTTAACCCTTGAAATCTTTCGCCAGCAGATAAAGCTCCACCGACTCATCGCGCGAGGCTGGCGGCTTGACGTGGTGGACCGAGCGGAAATTCTGCTTGAGCCTGGCGAGCAATTCGTTCTCGGCGCCGCCCTGGAAAGTCTTGGCGAGGAAATGGCCGCCCGGCTTCAGCACCGACAGGGCGAAATCGGCGGCCACCTCGCACAGATACATGGTGCGGATGTGATCGGTCCGGCGATGGCCGGTGGTGGGTGCGGCCATGTCGGACAAAACGATGTCCGGCTGGCCGCCAAGCGTTTCAGCGAGCTTTTCCGGCGCCTGCGGGTCGAGAAAATCCATCAACAGCACCGGCGCGCCGGGCACCGCGTCCATCTCCAGATAGTCGATGCCGACGACATGCGGGTGTTCGGCCGTCGATTTCGTGCGCGCGGCGGCGACCTGGCACCAGCCGCCGGGTGCCGCGCCAAGGTCGATGACTTTCATGCCGGGCTTGAGCAGATGGTGCTTGTCGTCGATCTCGATCAGCTTGTAGGCCGCGCGCGAGCGGTAGCCGTCGGCCTTGGAGCGCTGGACATAGGGGTCGTTGATGTGTCGCTGCAGCCAGCGGCGCGACGATTCCTTCAGGCCGCTTTTCTTCTTGATCCGCGTTTTCAGCACGCGAATGCCGGCAGAGCCTGGTTTTTCCGGTTTCCTGGTCATTGCCTGACTTCTTGTTTGAGCATGATATTTTCCGAAAACCGGCTGCCACTTTTCGCTGACGCGGTCCTGCGGTTCGGGATCATGCATTCTGGTCTGAGCATGATCTTTTCCGAAAACCGGCTGCCACTTTTCGGGATCATGCTCTGCCACGCCCATTGTTGCGCCAGACACCGTCGTCGGCCATCAATTCGCTCAATATGCCCTCGCGCAGGCCGCGGTCGGCGACGCGCAGCCGCTCCGACGGCCACACCGCTCGGATCGCTTCCAGGATGGCGCAGCCGGCCAGCACCAGATCGGCGCGATCGGCGCCGATGCAGGGATTGGCGACGCGCTGCTGAAAATCCCAGCCGACCAGTTTTTCGACCATGCGGTCGACGCTGTCGCGGTCCATCCACAGCCCGTCGACGCGGCGGCGGTCGTAGCGGTCCAGGTCGAGGTGGACGCCGGCCAGCGTCGTCACCGTGCCCGAGGTGCCGAGCAAGTGGAATTTCGGGCTGGCGAGCACATGGCTCAGCCGGTCGCGCCCGTCGAAGGCGTGCAGGCGCACAGCCACATCCTCGACCATGGCGGCAAAGATCTCACGGGTGACGGCGCGGCCGCCAAAACGCTCGGCCAGCGAGACCACGCCGACCGGCAGCGACGTCCAGGAGACGATGTGGTTGGCGAGCCTCGGCGAGCGGTGGCCGGTGAGATCGATCAGCGCGATTTCCGAGGAGCCGCCGCCGATATCGAACAGGACGACGCCTTGCGTGTCGCGGTCGACCAGCGAGCCGCAGCCCGACACCGCCAGCCGCGCCTCGGTCTGGCGGTCGATGATCTCGAGTTTCAACCCCGCCTCGCGCTCGACGCGGTCGAGGAACTCTGCGCCGTTGGCGGCCGTGCGGCAGGCTTCGGTGGCGATCAGCCGGGCCTTCCTGATCTTGCGGCCGCGCAATTTGTCACCGCAGATCTTCAGCGCCTCGACCGCACGGTCCATCGCCGGCTGCCCGAGCCGGCCATTGGCGGTGAGGCCCTCACCCAGCCTGACGATGCGCGAGAAAGCGTCGATGACGCGGAACTGGCCGTGGCGCGTCGGCACCGCCACCAGCAGCCGGCAATTGTTGGTGCCGAGATCGAGTGCCGCAAACACCGGCAGTTCCTGCAGCGGCGGGCGGCGAGCAGCCGGCTCCGGCCGGCCTGGCGCAACCAAAGGCAAGGGCGCGACGATCGCCGCGGGCGGGCGGCTGGCTGGAGCGCTGACAGCAGCCGCCACTCCGGCCGCAGCGAGGCGAGCGTCGTCGCGCGCGAAAACCTTGCGGCCGCGCCGGCGTTTGCGCCGCTTCCTGGTCTTGGCCTTCTGGCCATTCTGATGCTGGGACGCGTCGCCTGCCTGTCCGTGACCGGACCAAGGCTGCACCGGGCGGCCATTGTGCCGGCCGGCGGATGGGCTTGCCTGGCCCGAAGGCGGCGGCGAAGCCCTGGACACGCCCACTTCCGGCGCGCCGGCGCCGGTGTCGTGGTCTTCCACTTCAGTTCCTTCCGGCGCCGCGCGAACCGGAGACCGGACGCAGCAGGCGCTTTCATGTGTTCCAAGTTGCCACCAGACTAGCAGCGCCGGGCCGGATCACCAAGAGCGCAGGGGTCGAATTTGTCGGCGGCATTGCCTCGCCGCTCCGCTCGGCCCGATGATGGCGGGACAGCGCCCCCTCTGTCCTGCCCTCTTTGCCAAAACTTGGCATCTCCCCACTTGGGGGAGGTCGGCCGTCACCGCCGCTTTCGCCAATCCCTACCGTCGCAGAAACGGGCGGAGCGCCAAAGCTGCCAATCTCCCTCCTTGTGGGGGAGATGTCCGGCAGGACAGAGGGGGTCGCGAAGGATCGCCAGCCTTTCCTTCTCCCGCAGCAGCGCCTTGCCGGTTGAATAGCCGGCTTCGATAAGGCATTTCTGAAATGGCGGGTATGAAACATTCGAAATCGCGGGCAGTTTTCCTGACGCGAACCGAACGGGCAACGGGGCTGCAACGCATGATCGTCACGCCATGAACTGGAGGCGTTATTTCTGGCCGGTCGTCGGCGTTGCGGCGGTCGTCTTCTCGCTATGGCTGCTGCTGCACGAGCTGCGCGGCATCTCGCTCGACGACGTCTGGGACGGCATCGTCGCCATCCCTGCCCGCGGCTGGGTGCTCGCCGCGTTGAGCTCGGTCGTCGCCTATGCGTCGCTGGCCGGCTATGATCACATCGCGCTGCTGCATATCGGCAAGAAAGTGTCGTGGCTGTTCGTCACCCTGTGCTCCTTCACCACCTACGCGCTGTCGCACAATATCGGCGGCTCGGTATTTTCAGGCGCGGTGATCCGCTACCGCGCTTACGGAACCAGGGGGCTGACCGGACAGGACGTCGGCATTCTGGTGGCGATCTGCTGGATTACTTTCGTGCTGTCGACGATCCTCGTCTCCGGCTTCGTGCTGGTCTTCGAGCCCAAAATCATCGACCGGTTCTCCGGCATACCGCACCATGGCCTGACCATGGCCGCGGGCGTCGCAATGCTGCTCGTGGTGGCGGCCTATGTCTTCGGCAGCTGGCTGCATCTCAGGCCATTGAAGATCGGCAGTTTTCAGGTCCATTATCCGGCCCTGCCGATCGTCGCGCGGCAATTGCTGATCGGCCCGATCGAACTTTTGGCGGCGGCGGCGATCATTTTCTTCGCCCTGCCGGAGGCTGGCAATCCCGGCTATTTCGTCGTGCTCGGCGTCTTCCTGGTGTCGTTCTCGGTCGCCCAGATCTCGCATGCGCCGGGCGGGCTCGGCGTGTTCGAGGTCGTCTTCCTGGCCGGCCTGTCGCATATGGACCCGGTCGGTGTGCTGGCAGCACTGCTGGTGTTCCGGCTGTTCTACCTGATCATCCCGCTGGTGATGGCGCTCGGCGTCGTGCTGTATTTCGAGCACTCGCAGCTCGGGCGGAGGGAGAATTGAGGGGCGGCTTTGAACCACGCCCTTATGAAACGTGCCGATTGAAATGCCTTCGGCAGGCTTGACTATTTTCCGACGGCGGCTACAAGGCACGCGCGGCGCCATCGTCGCCCTGCCCGCGCGGTTTTCTTCAACCGCGCCTGCTGGGGAATAGGTTAACGGTAGACCCACGGACTCTGACTCCGTTAGTCCTGGTTCGAATCCAGGTTCCCCAGCCAACAGTTTCCGCAACTAAATCAGTCCTTTATGCAGAACAAATCGCGACCGAAACCTGTTGCATGGGTTTTCCTGCCCTGTGGCGCGCAAACCCTTGCATTCCGGGCATGTCCCGCCCCGTACCTTTCTGTCCGTGCAACACGATTGCAACACGGATCAGCCAATTTGTTCCCGCCATGTTCCTATAGAGAGCGCGCCTTCGCCGGTGCCATTGCGGTGCCGAGCCTTTTCCAGTCCGGGATACATCATCCCGATGAACTCACGTCCAAAATGAACACTGGCTACGAGGATTGGCTAGGCGAGATCGGCGCTACCGGTCCTTTCATACCGCCCAAACTATCGTCCGAGGACCGTCTAGTAGGTGACAATATCTTGCCAGGATCGGACCGCAGAGGCAGGCCAGCGGTCGGCATCACGGCTTAGCTGACTTCGCCATCCGACAGATGATCTGTTTTGCGTCTAGGAGGTGCGTCGGGTCCGCTGTCGACGGCTCCAAAGCGCGAACGTTGCGCAACTGGACACTTCCGGGAGACAGCGGACTCAAACTGGGGCCAAGAGGGAACAAGGCCCTTTATGATCCCTATGCGGGGATCATTGTGATAACACCGGGCGGGTAACAAACGACCCGCACCTTATCGCCGATCTCTCTCGGCCAGCGCCTTTGCCTTGTCCTTGGTGGTCAGCACCGTGCGCCAATGCGGTTTTCGAACACGCTTACGATGTAGGTTGTCGTCGCCGGCATCTGCGGCGGAACTTTCCTTTTGATGGATGCGGCGCAAAAGATTTTGGGATCGAGCGAGAATGCGCCGGCTCTCCTCCATGACGGATCGCATCTCCGCAATCGTGGCCCGCGTGGCATCAAGCTGCAACCGCGACCTCTCTACGTACACGTTATCGATTTGCCACGGGTTCATTGCCGTAACTCACTGCGACTAGCGTTTTCGAGTTAGAAATCTGGCTTCCCGCATAAGTGACGGCCAGTCGGACCCGAGAAGAGCGATAAGCTCGCGAGCCTGCTCTTCGGTTATATTCGCCTCTTTAACCAAGCGCTGAACGATAGAGTCGTCAGGGGTCCCGCTGGGTGTTCTGTCCCTATCGTCAGCCATCGGAAAAAATCCTTAGGTAGCATAACGCGACCATTTGGACTGAGTTCCTCCACAATGACTTCCGCGATCACGGGATTACTCGGATCTCCCCAAGCTCGGTAGTATCAAGGCGGCGGACCCCAATCCGCTAGGCCGGCGCCCGACAAGGCAAACTACCCCAACGCCCCCCAAGTGGCGCCGGCCACTTTCAGCCCCCTCGTTCGAGAGTTGACTTCCAGTCGCGATTGCGCGCCCGATGCTGGCCTTCGTAGTCAGGAATGCATGTGAAGAACACCTGCCGTCGATCACGACCGGCAGCCTCGCAGTTTGAGCAGATAAAGAGCCCGACCAGGTCGTCATGCATCGAGCCGTGGTCACGGCCGAGCCTGTCAATCAGCGCCTGGATGTCGAGCTTCGTCGATTTGCAGCACATCGGGTGCGCACAATTGACATAGATGGTCTCGCGGGCGGCCAGGGTGTCGGCGGGGGTCTTTTGGGCATAGCGATCTCCGTTGAGGCTCGCCGCAACGGGGGAGGAATATAATCCTGAAAACGAGGGCGTCGGCAATAGGGGACGCCCACTCTTTGACATTGGGTTGATACTAGCTCAGGGGCCCCATTTCTTTCGGCCGGACTCTTTGCAACCTTCTCGCTATCGAGTGCGGCAACGGCGCGGCGTCTTGAAGCATCCGCTTCATCGGCTCGTTGCGTTTTTCGTCAGTGTGAGCACGAAAATGGAACGTCCAAAATCCGTATCGGAGATGATCGAGCGCTACGACAGCGATTTTTACGAGCCGATAGGGCGCTTGATAATGCAGTTTGGATTTCTGGAATTCCAGCTGTCCGCGCTTCGCGCCGACCAACCGAAGCAGCGGAAAGCGAACAACTTGAATAACAAAATCACTCTGTATGGTCAGATCATCGACCAACACACCACCGAACCGAATGACCTTGCCGAGCGCGGTCGCCTCGTCCAGCAGATGCGCGAACTCAACACGTTCGCAATCGTGTCGTTCACGGTCCGTGGAGCGTATACCTCGGAGAAAAGAAGGCTTGGCAGAAACTCTCAGTCAACCGGCAAAATGCAACACACCAATTCTTTGAGGTGACTGCCGATGTAATTCGGGCGGCTGCTAGCGACCTCGCGAAAATCCAGGTAGAGGCGTCTCACTTTGCCTTTGGCTTTCTAGTACCCAAAAAGGCATAGCAACGAGCGTGGCAGGCGACAAAAGACTAACGGCTGGGTAGCTCTGGCTACTTGCGCACGATCCATTCCAGCAAGTCAGGATCGACGTCATCGCTCCCGGTAAAGTCGCTGATCAAAAGCGCGGCAACCGACCGCCATTTGTCTTCAGGGATATTCTCTTCGATCACGGTTTTTATGAAGGCGCTGCGCAGGATATCGCAGTCAAAAACCGATACCTGGGCGTCTGCCTGGGCTTTCGCCATCTCAGCCCTCCTGCCTCTAGGGCGGAAGCACTGCCAGCTCCCAAGCGTCCGCGATGCCTCTATTCGGTACGGACGACGTTGGGATTGTACGCTTTATTGCGAATTTCGCGAGTCCGGCCTCGCTCAATCTGGCGCGGCCTTCAATCCTCTTCCCGGAAATCCGGAGGACACGCCCACACCCCGCCGGTTGGGCCCGACGGTCGGTTGCCTACTCCGCAGCGGCTGTCGGGCCGTCCCTGTCACAGTTCGGGACAATCAACGTGGGCCGAGAGAGAACCAACAACCCCGCAACCGGGATCAAGGCAAGCGCCACGGGCCGCTTGCGAAGGACGAAGCAGAGCATTTCGAGTTCTGCCCAGTGTGTGGCCAAACGTTCGACAAGCGAAACCTTGGCGAGGTGCTGCATCATTATCTTCCCGACCATGAGCCGTTGAAGCTCGATGGATAGGTGAGTTGGCTTTCGCATACGGCTGGGGTCATCCAGAATTGTTGAGGTCCCGACCAGGCGGTGCCGGAATCGATTGCGGATGCGCTCGTTGAAGAAGCGGCCCTTGGCGAATGCGGCTCGGCACTCGGCGAAGGTCTCCGGCGGCACATCCTCAAACAGGTAGCATTTGCCGCTCAGCATATCGCCAATCGCCTGCAATCCGGTCGGGTTCATAAGAGCACCCTCAATAATGGCCTGCTGGCTTAGTCTTATCTAAAGGTGTCTTCTCTGCGTCGTAGCGCTGGGGCAATCGGACCAACAACGAAGGCACGGGCTTGTCCTCATCCGGCGATACGGCGCCTTGTTGGCAACCCGAACCATTGTCCCCAGATCGCGTTCCTCCAGAAAAGAGAAAAGCCCGCCGCACCCTTTCGGCACGGCGGGCTGTCCTCCCAGTCGCTTACGTCATTCGATGATCTTGATGATCTTGCGTGTGCCTGGGTCAACGAGAACGGTCCGGTTGTCGACGACAACGGTGCGGTATTTGGTGTTGGGGACTTCATGAAGTTCGACAGTCTCGGGCAGGGTTGAGCCGATATTGAGCTCCACTCCAGGGATTTTGACCGATGCGAGCGGCTGCTTTTTCACGTATTCCCTAATGACCGTCTCCTGTTCAGGCTCGATGACTACGTCCTGAGCGGCAGCAGCACCGAGGCCCGCCAGCAGCAGAAATCCCGCGGCTGCAGTGGAAAGATGCATTCTCATAAGTGCCTCCTTCGTGAGGGCTGATGCGCTGAACGCGTCTTCGCGCCAGACTTAACAAACCCCAGCCAGCTGCATTTGTTCCCCAAAAGCCCCTCAAGGCTGATGCGCGACAGGACCTAGGTCTCGCCTGTTTTGGCATAATAGGCCGGACATAGCGCCACCCGGAGCCGCCGCTGCGCATAGCCGTTGATCCCTGCAAGTTCACGGGAAGGAGCCCATGGAAAATAGTGTCCACCAAGCTCGCTGGTTACTCGCTCCGGTCTTCGCAGTTTCGACCACATTCCTTGCGATTGGAATAATCGTTAGTTAGGGATCGTTCTAGGAACGACCGGACTTGACGATTGGACGGAGCGACGAATTGACCTCTGCGCAGCTAAGTCCCTTCCTGCGCTGATAAAGGACCACCCGCCACTCCTCGATTTGGCGGGTGGTCCATGCGGCTGACCAAGTCCGCTCAGGAGGCCTGTCAGCGGTTTAAGGTCGCGCGGGCGGCATCACCTCACAGCAGGTCTTCGGCAACCCCGTCGAATTTCCTGAGGCCTATGCTTGGAGGCTTTCGCTTAAGAAGGCCCTGTTCACTTGCGGCCGCCTTGAAGGCATCGAACGCGGCTTGTTGGGTGCAGTGTCCAGCCAGGCATTCCTCGATCATTCGAATTGCTTCAAGTCGGGATGGCTTGTCCATGAATGGCCATGGTTGCTGAAGCGCCGTCTCAGCATCGGGGATCGACGCAATCAGCATCGATCTGTCATTCAGGTAGATTGTAATCGGAATAAACGCCGGCATCTTTGTCGCTCACCAGGATTGAAGGCGGCTAAACGCGAAGACAAGGCAGTGGTTGCATCGTTGTAAATTCAGAGCGCCGCTTTCCGATACGGGGGGACGATGGCGGACGAAGACGATGACTATGAACCGGTCCAAGCGAGAATTATCGGCATCGACCACCCTCTGAACGCGAGGATGATCCTGCGGCGTGTGTTTCCAGCCCTTCGTGATGGCTTCCGCCCTCACCGCGCCCTTGGCGATCGCCTGCTGAAATGCGATGTCTTTCGAAGCTCCAAGCGCGGCAAACGTCTCGTGCAGTCCAATCGTGTCGGCGCGGAGCTTCAAAAGGCTGTCGAAATATCGGCTAATGATCCGCGCCACCAGGTTGGTAGGGATTGGTTTACCATCTCGAATCGCAGCTGTGATCGTGCGGTCGAAACGTTTGTCGCGTCGCTTCCGATTCAGATAGGCCCGCAACTGGTCGGGCTCGCCGGAAAGCAGTTCATCGCGGGCTCGGGCAACATAGTCGCTCTGAACTGTGGTGAGCCCGATCACCCCACCTTCTCCGCGGCCAGTTACCCTGTTGACGCGGCCTACTACCTCCAATGCGGCCCTCGTTGGATTGGCGCCACGGGCAAGGCCCTTAGAAAAAGCGGCACGGATCGCAACTTGTTGATCAGCAACAATGTTGGTGACCAGTTGCGCCGAGTGCTCGCGCAATTAGGTCTCAGCCATAAAGATTGCGCGCATCCCAACGAAGAACGACCTGAAGGCCGCTCGGATCGCGCAGCGCCGGCATCTGTTCGACCGTGGCGACACCGCCGCCGTTGTAGGCCTGCCGGATGCCTTCTTCCAGCGGCCGAAACGCGGCCTCGTCGAGGTTCATGGCTACAATGGCGCCGTTGACGTCGCCGCGCTCCAAGCGCTCCACCACACGGCGCAGAACGATGTTGGAGCGGATGTCGTCGATCGCCTCGATAAACGCGGTCCGCAGCATCGGCTCATAGGTCGAGACAAGCTGTTCGAAACGATCACGGGGGGATAGGCGTTTGAGCATTCGTTCCTGACCTTAAAAGGAGACTGGTATGGATGTCTTGGCCCATCATTCGACGGAGCTTGTGGTGCTTCGCATCGCACTCATGGCAATTGCATCAATGGTTGCTGAGCAATCGGATGACCCAGATCGGGCATTGGCTGACATGGAAGAGCAGGCACTGTCCACGTTCGATCATATGGAGATCGATTTTTCCGGTTTCGAAGGGGACATCGCTGTTGCCAAGTCTCACATGCGGTCGTCGCTGGCGTCGCTCTTTTCTGGGATATCGCTCGGCGGCTAACCCGCCACGAAAGCGATATACGCGACCGACGTCCCGGCCGGCGGGACCGGCCGTAGGTCCTTCATGACCAACTCGACGCCGTCGATGACGAGTGTGTCGGTCATGGCGGGGACGATCGAGGGTACTGCGAAAGTGATCTGTTGTCGGTCGCCACAGTGAGGGTGCCGTCGACGTATTTCTGAGACACGCGGCGCATCACCGCATCGGGTGGATAGACCGTCGTCACTGGCTCGCCCGGTATCCATGGCGTCGACGGATCTGGCGGCGCTGTGACCGTGCGGGTTAGCATGACAACGCCCTGCTTGAACTCGCCGAGCATCTCGCTCGCGAACTCCTGATGCATCTCGTCATAAAAACCGGCCATCAGACGACCAGAATATCGGGCAGGCCATACATCGCGCCGATCAGCGGCGCCAACAGCCCGTCTATGATGGTCGAGACGCATCCGGGGCAAAAATGTTGCCGCTGTCGCCGGGGTCAAAGAACCCCCGCTCGATGCCCTCAATACCTTCAGAGCCGAAGCGGTGTGCTTGCGGACTCTGACGCGCTAAGGCTTTCGTACTCCAGCAGCCATTCTACTTCAGCTTTGATCTCAGCTCGGGTCATGCGGCCTTCCGCTTCTGCGCTTCCCGCGGCCAGTGCTTGGCAGCCGCTGGCGTAATTAGGCGCCACGGACTCCCTCGTGCTTAGCTTCTTGATCAGCCGCCGCTGCTTCCAATTCAAGCCGCGCCAAATGGGCTTTGATCTCCTCAGGCTCGGCGTGCTCCAGCCCGACGACATTGTTCCTCGTTTCCTTCAATGCAACGATGATCTCGTCGAGCTTCGCATGGATGGCAGCGGTGTCGCGGTAACCCTGGATCAGTACGACCCCGGTAATCACTATCGCAGCTACAGAAAGCGCATAGGTGATTACGTTTGTTAGCCCAAACGGAACCATCGCAGTGCAGGCTATCATCGCGGCGAGCAGCACATAGAAGCCGGGCGGACGGGACAGAAAGTCGGCGATCACAAAGAGAAATCGGTTCATGCGAATCCCCAATAAGCCACATAATCCCGATTGGGGCGGCATTTCGGGTGCTCGTCAATGGCGCAAATCACACAGCTTGATTGCGCCGCCTCGCCTCTTTGCTGGCATCGGCGCTCATTGCGCTCGGCAGCCCAAGAGAAGTCGTCATGTTCCGATGAAAGGATCTTGGCGAACGCGCCGTCGGCGATCCACGAATTCCGGCGGTCCCGTTCCCCCGCATCTTCCGTGATCGTAGCCGAAACACCCCTGATTTCATGATGCAACAGCCTGATTTCGGCGCTTTCGCTATTCTGCGAGGCCCTGCGGGCGAGAATGATCGCGATTTGCTGCAAAGCCCGGTTTTTTCTATCCCGTCCGGTGTTCGGGTGGATGCCCTCCACCTTGAATCACCGGCTGCGGAATGACTTGTCGCCGACCTTGGATCTGGCCCGGGCGAGGACGCTCGGCGTTCCTTCTCATTGCCAACGGCGAGCAGCCATTCGTTGCAGCGCCTCGAGCTCGCTGATCTCTTGTCTCGACGGCAGGGTGCCGATCCGGTTCCAGAACGCCCTTCGCTCCTACGCTAGCGGGTCTGCCTTAGGGTCGAGCTTGTCGCCCACCTCTTTGCACCACCCGAGCTTATCGGTGTATGTGTGAACATAGGGCAGCTGCTGGGCCGGCCGGCCCGACATGTTCATGGCTGGCGCGCTCGATCTCGGCCGCGCGGATGAAGCGCTCCGCGATTTCACCGATGTTCATGGCGCGCCTCTTTTTCCTGGCTGTTCTGCTCCTCGCCGCCGTCCGTCCGGTTGATTGTCACCGTGCACGTAATCAGGGTGTCCCAGTCCGGGCCGTGTTCAATGACGTTATGGAACTCGGAAATTTCTTCCAAAAAGTGCTCGATCGTGATGGGGCCGTTCTGGTGGTCGTAGACGAGAACAGCTTTCCAGCGCTTGTCGCCATGAAGCGATACGACGTTACTCATGCCGAATTTCTCCTGCGGTCATCGAACAAATCTGGCTGGATTGAACAGCAACCCTATCTGCCTAGGCAAGCTCGCCTTCAGCACCATCACGGCGCACATGGCCGCGTCTCGCGTTGCCACGATACTATACTGACGCGACGGTCCTCTCATCTCGGCATACGTGCAGCCGTGCATGGCATACGTGCAGCCGTGCATGCGGGCCACGAGGTCGATGACATGCCGAGCCGTCACCAGCTTGACCACCGTTGCAAATCTCAGGCGTGGCCCCTGGAGCGGGTTCTGGCTTCGGCGGCTTGGGAAACGGCGCAGACCTTCATGCCCGCACCTTCCTGCGCTCGATCCACCTGCTTACCTTTGACAATGTCGGAGAACGCTTAAAAAGGACGCACACAACGGAACACGAATCCGCCGCAACCCGGGTGGGTAATTAGTTGTTGCCTTGTCGGTTTTTCTTCGGTTTCGCTACCAATGCAGCAGGAGGAGCGGTTTCAGCCTTAAGTCGTTGCTCTCGCAGCCGAGCAGTCTTTGCATCTCGTGCTGCGCGCTCAATGTCTGTTAATGCCCTTGCAGCATCCGACGTGCGCTCCTGCCTATCGTATTTTTCTTGATGGGTTAAGCCTAGTATTTCCCGTATTTCCTGTCCTCGATCTGACGGTATGGCGCTCTGTTGGCGACCCGAACGATCGTCGCGAGATCGTGTTCCCCCAGACAACGAAAAAGCCCGCGCCTCTGGCGGAGCGCGGGCCCGATGTTCCGGCAGCCGAGTGCTATTCTTCGAAATGCGGGCCACGTGACACCCACCAGGAACTTAGGTGGGTGTCCCAGCATTGAGGGAGACCTGCAGCCGCCCCCTCCTTTTCAAGGAATTCAAGCATGGCCAAGACAACCAGACAGTCGTCGGGCAAGCCCGCGACGATCCATGATCAAAAGCTCGTGCGGGGGAACGGAGGCGAGCTTCATCAGATCGCCGAAGCCGACAGCGAGATCCTGACGACCGCCCAAGGCGGCCCAGTGGCCGATGACCAGAATACTTTAAGGATTGGCCAGCGCGGACCGTCACTGATCGAAGACTTCCACTTCCGTGAGAAGATTTTTCATTTCGATCACGAGCGCATTCCCGAGCGCGTCGTGCATGCACGCGGCTATGGCGCGCACGGCTTCTTCGAGACCTATGAATCGCTAGCGGCTTACACCCGCGCGGATATCTTCCAGCGTGCCGGCGAGAAGACGCCGGCCTTCGTGCGGTTCTCCACGGTGGCCGGTTCGAAAGGCTCGTTCGACCTGGCGCGGGACGTGCGTGGGTTCGCCGTCAAATTCTACACCAACGAAGGCAATTGGGATCTCGTCGGCAACAACATCCCAGTTTTCTTTATTCAGGACGCAATCAAGTTTCCCGACGTCATTCATTCAGTGAAGCCGGAGCCTGATCGTGCCTTCCCGCAGGCGCAATCGGCACACGACAATTTCTGGGACTTCATCAGCCTGACGCCCGAATCGATGCATATGGTCATGTGGGTCATGTCGGATCGGGCGATACCTCGGTCCTTCCGGTTCATGCAGGGATTCGGCGTTCACACGTTCCGGCTGGTCAATGCGAAGGACGAATCCACCTTCGTCAAATTCATCTGGAAGCCGAAGCTCGGCATGCAGTCGGTCGTTTGGAACGAAGCGGTCAAGATCAACGGCGCTGACCCCGATTTTCATCGACGCGACCTCTGGAATGCCATCCAGTCTGGTGATTTCCCGGAATGGGAGCTCAACCTCCAGCTCTTCGATCAGGACTTCGCGGACAGTTTTGACTTCGACGTTCTGGATCCGACCAAGATCATTCCGGAAGAACTCCTCGCGCCGGTCCCGGTCGGCCGCTTGGTGCTCGATCGTATGCCCGACAATTTCTTCGCCGAGACCGAGCAGGTCGCGTTCATGACGCAGAACGTACCGCCCGGCGTCGACTTTTCCAACGATCCCCTGCTGCAGGGTCGAAACTTCTCCTACCTGGACACGCAACTGAAGCGTCTCGGCAGCCCCAATTTCACCCATATCCCGATCAATGCACCCAAATGCCCGTTCCACCACTTCCAGCAGGATGGCCACATGGCGATGCGCAATCCGGTCGGCCGCGTGAACTACCAGCCGAATTCATTCGGCGAAGGCCCGCGGGAATCGCCGCAGCACGGTTTCCGGTCGTTCGCCGAGGCGGAGGAAGGCCAGAAAGTCCGTTTGCGCGCAGAGAGCTTCGCCGACCATTACAGCCAGGCGCGACAATTCTTCAACAGTCAGACCGCGCCTGAGCAGAAGCATATCGCCATGGCGCTGTCCTTCGAGCTCTCCAAGGTCGAGACAACGGTTATCCGCGAGCGCATGGTGTCGCATCTCCTCAACATTGATGAAGGCTTGGCAGAAACTGTCGCTGACAAGCTTGGCATGAAGCAATTGCCCAAGCCCGCGGATGCGGCGGTCGCGCCGAGGGACGATCTCGAACCATCGCCGGCGCTCAGCATCATCCGGAACGGGCCTGACAGTTTTGCTGGCCGCAAGGTCGGTGTGCTTGTCAGTCCCGGCGCCGATGCAGCGCTGCTGAAGAACCTCCAGGCAGCGATCGAGAAGGAAGGCGCAGTGATGGAGGTCATAGCGCCCAAGGTGGGCGGCGTCGAGGCGGCGGATGGAAGTCTCATCGCTGCAAAGCACATGATCGACGGCGGGCCATCGGTCCTGTTCGACGCAGTAGCGCTGATTCTCTCCGAGGAAGGAGCGGAGCGCCTGACGGGCGAGGCCGCCGCGCGCGATTTCGTTGCCGACGCTTTTGCTCATTGCAAATTCATCGGCTTCACGTCGGGCGCCGTCCCACTGCTGCAGAAGGCCGGCGTCGATCCGGAAGCCGATGAAGGCATGATTGGTCTCGATGATCCCAAGGCGCTTATCGGTTTTATCGAGGGCTGCCGCAAGCTGCGTCTCTGGAGCCGGGAAATGGCCGTCAAATTGTAGCGATGGTGACGGAGTTTCTCATGCAGATCCTTCGAACCGAAGTTACCCAGGCAACCGCCCCGACCGGACAGCCCATCCTGCGCGTGATCTTCTGCGGCGAAGGCGGTGACTGCGTTACCGGCGACCTGGCACGCATTGACGGCGGAAACAACGAGGCCGCTATCAATCGAGCGAAGGCGGTCCTGGTCCAGATCGCGACCTTCGATTTGGCTGTGAACGACTATGGTGCCCGAAGCAATGGCAATTTTGACGAAGTCGCCGTCACAGCGGAGAATGACGAAAACGGCGGGCTCTACATCTTCGAGTATCGCGACGGCGGACGCGGCCGTCAGGTTCCTCCGTCCAGGATGCCAAGATTAGAGGCTGCGCGGGAGGAAGCAGTTCGATGCGCTATCGATCTTCTGGTCGACTTTCAGCCGGGCACGGACGATCTTTCAGGTTGGCTCGTGCGCCTGCGCGACGGGAACGGCGAACTGCTGTACGCCATCGACGTGCAGGAGGCGCAAGCGGCCCGCCTGACAAGACCATGAACCGGCAACGGCTAAAGGCGGATTGGCAGAGATGCGAGGCTACGGCGGGGCCTCCCGGGCTATGCCCGCGTTCAGATAGTGGCTATGCATCACCCGACCGCGGCCGCGGCTGATCATGGCCGCCCTAGGCCTGGTACACGGTCCGCTTGGTGAGAATTCCCTACATCTTTGCGTTGACATGCAGCGCCTGTTCGCGCCGGGCGGCCCTTGGGCCGTGCCGTGGGCGCAAAACGTGCTGCCGGTCATCGAGGAATTGACCGCAAGACATCCGCAGCAAACGCTGTTCACACGTTTTGTTCCGGCCGCTCGGCCCGGCGAAGGACCGGGCATGTGGGCGCGGTATTATCGGCGTTGGGCCGAGGTCACCCTTGCCAACATCGATGCCGGCCTCGTCGATCTGATGCCTTCTCTGGCGCGGTTCGTGCCGCCGGCAAGAACGCTCGACAAGCATGTCTATTCGCCGTGGACTGAAGGCCGGCTCGACGCGATGCTCAATGGGTCAGGGATCGACACTCTGGTCATTACCGGCGGCGAAACCGATGTCTGCGTGCTTGCCACGGTCCTCGGCGCCATCGACCGTGGTTTTCGCGTCGTCCTTGCGACCGATGCCATCTGCAGTTCGGTTGACCAGACGCATGACGCACTGTTGGAGCTCTACCGCTCTCGCTTCAGCGAGCAAGTCGAGGCGGTGATGATCGAAGAGGTTCTGGAGAACTGGCGTTAGCCGGAGCTGCCGAGGGAGATGACCATGAAAAGCTTTTTCCGGGACAATGGACTGACGATCGCCCTGGTGGCGATGTTCTTGTTCAGTGCGATTGGCATGATCTGGTCGGGTCATGCGGCCTACAATGAAGAGCTTCAGAACCACGGATCGGCATCGATTGGGCTGCTCTCCTATCTTGCGAGCGGCGACTTCCTCTCGGCGCTGTTCGAGAACTGGGAAAGCGAATTCCTGCAGATGTCGGCCTATGTCATGCTGACTGCAATGCTGTTCCAGCGCGGTTCCGCCGAGTCTCGTGATCCCGATGATCCCAACCGGCCCAAGGACGAACTTCCGACCGCCACCCGCAGGCGCAACCCGATCCTGTCGTGGCTCTATTCATACTCGCTGGGCTTGGCGCTGGCCCTGCTGTTCATCATCTCATTTGCCTTGCATTGGTGGGCGAGCCTGGCGGCCGCGAACGAGGAGGCGCTTCGGCACGGCGGCGAGGTTCAATCCCTGGGAGACTATCTTCTCGACGCCCAGCTATGGTTCGAGTCCTTTCAGAACTGGCAGTCGGAATTCATGTCGACGGCCGTCCTGGTCCTGCTGTCGATTTTCCTACGCCACAAGGGCTCCCCGGAATCAAAGCCAGCCGGCGCGTCAAACTCCGAAACCGGCGCATGAGTCTCCGCGTGCAGGCAACGATCGCTATGCTTCGGCAATCGGGCGGTGCCGGCAACGGTCGCGAAAGTGGTCGTTGAAGAACCGGCCCTTTTACGAAGGCAGCCTCGTAGTCATAACGCGTGCCGCTCGCGACGAACCACACCGAGAGACCCCTTGTCTCCGGATCGTACTCGGTCTTGCGGATTGACGTTGATGGCAGGATATCGGCGCTCTATACGAGCGCCATTGGCATGTAGCGGATGATCACCGTGTCCTGCCGGAACCGCCGTTCTAGCTCGGCGCGCCGTTTGCGCCAGTCCGGCAGATCGACATCATCCACCATCACTTCGAAGATGACGATATCATCTTTGCTGGACTGCTCGCCATCCTGCCACTGACCTTCCGCGGGCGCCTGCAGGTAGGCTGTGACGCCGTCGAAACGGCTGGCCAGGTCTTCCTTCACACGGTCGAAATCTTCCCGGCCAAATGGGCCACCGGTGTTGTCCGCGCGGGGAAGCAGGATCTGGACGAGGTGCATGGCGACTGCTCGCTGAAAGCGGTCACCGATTCCAAAGAACGACTCGTTCCCTTGCCTGGTCGGAGCCGCTTGATCTTCGCGGGCCGGCGAGACAGTCGGCGAGCGATTTGCGCCGCCCGCCTAGCGCATCAGGCCCGCTGCCCGTAGGGCATCCTCGATGATCTTCTTCACGCCGGGCTGGCCCGATTGATGGATGGCAGTCGGCTGCGGGGGCTTCATCTTCGCGTTTTGTATACCTGGCGCCGGTGACTGGGGTAGTTGCCGTTGGCTGGCGGGCACTTGCGGCCTCGATCTCCGGGAGGCGCTTTCCTCCGATGCCGCGATCCCCCAGAACTGCGCGATCTCGCGTGTGGAGGAGATGCCGACATCAAGCATATAAGGTCCCGGAGCACCCACGCCGTTGCCGAGCGGCGTGCCATGGCCCATCCCGGCGATCATGTTGATTTCGATCAAGGCCTCTCCCGCGCCGTTACGCCAAACCTGCTTTGCGTGCGGTCCGGCAACTTCGCGATGCGTCGGCTCTTTCTCAAGCCGGTGGACCCCCCGCCATTGGCCTGCGATCGCTTCCGCGTTGGAAGGCGAAACCGTGTGGTCAGCGGCACCGTGCCAAATCGAAATCCTCGGCCACGGTCCCTGATGATCCGATGCGCCGCGGAGGGCCCGTTGCAGATCCTGTTCCGAAGGACCACCGTGACCGCGCATGCGATCGAAGGCCTCCGGGATTGTCGTTGCGCTGCCGTAGGGCAGGCCGGCAATAAACACACCGCCGGCAAACACTTCCGGATAGGTCGCCAGCATGGCCGCCGCCATTGCGCCTCCGGCCGAGAGGCCGGTGATGAAGATTCGCCTTCGGTCGAGACCGTGGGTGACGACCATCGTCTCGATCATCTGGCGAATCGACAGCGCCTCGCCCGAACCACGCTTGGTGTCGCCAGGCTGGAACCAGTTGAAACAGAGGTTCGGATTGTTGCCGCGTTGCTGTTCGGGAAAGAGCAGCGCGAGGCCAGCCTCGTCGGCGAGTTGGGACCAGCCGGAATGATGGTTATAGCCGGCCGCGTTCTGTGTGCAGCCATGCAGCACGACGACGAGCGGGGCGCGCCTGGATAGGTCATTGGGAATGTAGAACTTCACTCCCAACCCGCCGGGATTGGTACCGAAGTCGGCCAGCGTCCGGAGATGGACTGACGCACCGAGGTCGGCGGGATGTGCGGCATGTCGCGCCCGCAGCGCGGCGAGGCGGGCGATGGTATCGGAGATTTTTCGCAATGGAGCCGTCCCTGTTGTGACGTCCGGAATGGACGGCCATCTGTGCAACGCACGTGCAGCAATATCGTTGCTGCGTTGCACAAAAACAAAGGAGCGCGGCGGGAGATGAAGTCCGGCCGATCCTCTCGGTCGGCCGGGAGTAGACGTCTTCAGCTTCGACTGGCTGTGAGATGGAGCGCGTCTTCTTCGTCGTCGCGCTGCTTGCCGCCTAACGCTGCCGCTGCGCTGGCGATGAACGCGCCGATCATGAGAGAAAGCGCGCCAACCAGCGCGAAGCTGGCGCCGGCTTTTCTAGCTGTGTCGGCTGCTTCCTGTGCTTGGACTTTGGCCGCCTCGACCTGAGCAAGCACCGCATCAACCCGGGCAGTAGCATCCGCTTGCGACAAGCCAGCGCGAGCGGCCACGAGTTGGCCCAGATAAGTCTTGTCGTCGGCCGAGAATTCGCCGGCCGCCGCACTCGTAATGAGGATGCGGGAGGCTTGTGCGGCTGCTGTCGCATCGCCCTCCGCGCCCGGCGCCGCCAGCCTGGAAGGATTGTTCGGGCGGAACAGCGCATCGACGAAATACGACGCCGCGCCGCTGCCTCCGTCGTTCCCGGCGTTTGCGGTCGCCCCTGCCGAGGCACCCATTGCTGCTCCCGAGGCCACTGTCGAGGCCGCCTTGACGCCGGTGCCGATTGCCGCGGACAGCGCCGAACCGAGCACGAACACGACCAGAAGCGTCGCCAGCGCCCAGGCCATGAATCCGTGCGCGGTATCCCGGAAGAACGTCTCGTCCGTGTGAATGCCGACCCATTTGGTGCGAAGGCGCCCGGTCAGGTAACCCCCGAACCCGGATGACAACCATTGCACGATGACCAGCCAGATTGCAGTGGACACAGCGAAGGTGGTGACGCTGGCGCTTTCGTTGGACCATGGAGACACCATCGTGAGCCCGAGGCCGGACCCGAGAAGCATCAGGATGAACGTCAGGGTCGAGGCAGCGAAGGCGCCGGCGATGATCGGTCCCCAGTTGACTGCGGATGACGAGGACTCGACCGGCGCGGCGACGTCGGTCGCCAGGATGGTTGATGCCATGGATTCCTCCTACGCCATGAACAGCGCGAGAAGGATGATGATCGGAATAGGAACTCCGAGCAGCCAGAGTAGAATGCCACGACCCATGATTGCCTCCTATCGAATGACGGATGTTGGAAGTAAAACAGCCACCCCAACACAGCTGGGGTGGCTGGTGTGTGATCAGGCGGCCTTGGCCATTTCGTTGGCCGAGGCGTCCGCCAATCCGGTGAGCGCCTCGTCTGTCATAGACTCTTCGCCGAGCGTCTGTTCGAGCAGCTTGGCGGCGTCGCTCATGCCCAAAACCTCGGCCCAGCGCTTCAGCGTGCCATAGCGGGTGATCTCGTAGTGCTCGACAGCCTGGGCAGCGGAGATCAGACCGGCGTCCAGTGCGGGAGTTCCCTTGAACTCCTCCATAATCTCCTCGCCCTCCTCGACGATGCCGTCGATCGCGGGACACGTCTTGCCCTGTGCCCGCTTGCCAAGGAGCTCGAAAACCTGCTGCAGGCGTTCGACATGACCGTCGGTTTCGTCCTTGTGCTTCTCGAAGGCTGCCTTCAGATCGGCCGATGAGGCGGCGCGCGCCATCTTGGGGAGCGCCTTCAGGATCTTCTTTTCCGCGTAATAGATATCTTTAAGCGTATCGAGGAAGAGATCGTCCAATGTCTTTTCTTTCGCCATGGCGGATTTCCTTTTGGTTCCAGCGTTTTTTTGTTGTCGTTCACGGGGTTGTGAAACGCATGCTCAACAAGCGCACAACGCCGGAAAGGTTCCCTTGAGAGGTCTCGCTGCACGTCACTCTGACTTCGTGGGGTCAACCCCGGTTCAATTCACTTCCCGCTCCGCCAGCCATTTCGCTATCGAGGGATCGGATGATGCTCTGATACTTGGCGTCTCTATGTATCGAGCTTCTTGAGAATATTTTTGTCGGCGCAGCCATGAACGAGCGCGCCTGACCTTGGGGATGCTGCTCGCCAAAGTCGCCGGCGGCGAGACCAGCCCTTCCACCTAAAAGAATTCTCTGCGAGAACGACGTCTCCCGCCAATCGTGACGCCGCCTGGCCTCCGATCCGGTTGCTCCAGGCGGCCAACAATGCCCCCGGCGAAATAGACGTCCGGTCGTTTTTCGAATTGGCGCGCTGGGGAAGACCAAGGAACAACGACCAGCGGTGATGCCTGCGGGTCAACCGCGCGGTGGGCGCTCGCCGTCGCTTTCGCACAGGTAGTTGTGAATGTCGGTTGCAGCGACCGCTGCGTGCCCGAATGCGACCGCGAGCTGGTTGAAAGACACAGGAGGCGAATGGTGCTTCGCTTTGGATAGTGAGGGCGCATAGCCTGGCTTGATCCGGCGACGCGAGTCCGACGGCGAGGGATATCTATGAGGAAGCCTGGATGATCAGACCGCCAAGACGACAGGGCGAATACGCGGATCGGGAGATCGATTGCCAAGAGGCCATGGAGCCCGGCTTTCAGGCTATCGTCGGTTGCATGCTGGAGCGGCTGGACGCCAAGAGGCACCAGCTCCCGACCGCCCACGCCCAGAATCCCCGCCGGCCGGCCGCGCCAAAGTTAAAACGCAATCAGCCGACCACCACGATTGGCTGAGATGGTAGAAAGCTGGTTATTCTCATTGGTCGCTCCAACAAGCCACTGAGGTCCTGGGCAGGGCAGTATCGCTATCACATCGACTCGTCGCATGGGGATGTCGCAGTATTTCTGCAGGCGGCGGATGTTTGTTTGTGAGCGCAGGTCTGCCACCTGCATCCTTTGGCGCTTTCATACGTTTGCCC